>CBFGXR010000565.1:0-1500 GCA_965652675.1 uncultured Castellaniella sp. | reverse complement strand
AGATCACCTTCGAGCAGGCGCTCGACCGGGGCAGCCAGCCGCTCAAGACCTTCATGCTGCGCCAGACCCGGGAAGCGGATCTGGCGATGTTCGCCGAGATGGCCGGCGTCGGCCCGCTGGAAGACCAGAATGCCGTCCCCCTGCGCGTCCTGGTGCCCGCCTTCGTGACCAGCGAACTCAAGACGGCCTTCCAGATCGGCTTCACGATCTTCATCCCCTTCCTGATCATCGACCTGGTGGTCGCCAGCCTGCTGATGGCGCTGGGGATGATGATGGTGCCGCCGGTGACGATCTCGCTGCCCTTCAAGCTGATGCTGTTCGTGCTGGCCGACGGCTGGCACCTGCTGCTGGGCTCGCTGGCCCGCAGCTTCTACCAATAGGAGGCCGCCATGACTCCCGAAGCCGTCATGACCATGACCTACCAGGCGCTGCGCGTGGCCCTGATCATGGCGGGCCCGCTGCTGCTGATGACCCTGGCCGTGGGCCTGATCATCAGCATCTTCCAGGCGGCCACGCAGATCAATGAAATGACGCTGTCATTCATTCCCAAGCTGCTGGCCGTGGGCGCCACCCTGGTGCTGCTCGGTCCCTGGCTGCTCAGCACCATGGTGGACTACATCCGTTCGCTGCTCGACTCCATCCCCGGTCTGGCTTCGTAGGACAGGCGCACGCCGCGCAGGCAGGCTCATGTCATGATTTCCTTCCAGATCGACCAGCTCTACGACTGGATCAACGGCCTGCTGTGGCCCCTGTTCCGCATCGCCGGCCTGGTGGCGATCGCGCCGGTGCTGGGCGAATCGTCCGTCCCCATGCGGGTGAAGATCGGCCTGTCCGTCGTCATCACCCTGGTCGCCGCGCCCCTGGTCGGCACGATGCCGGACGTCGCTCCGGCCTCCTGGGACGGGCTGCTCATCGCCGCGCAGCAGGTGCTGATCGGCATGGCGCTGGGCCTGTGCATGCGGCTGATCTTCACCGCCGTCATGATGGCGGGCGAATTCGTGGGCCTGAAGATGGGCCTGGCCTTCGCCTCGTTCTTCGATCCGGCCACCGGCGCCAACACCGCGGTGCTGTCACGGCTCATGAACATCGTGGCGATGCTGATCTTCCTGGCGGCGAACGGCCATCTGCTGATGCTCGACGGCCTGGTCCGCACTTTCGATCTGCTGCCCGTGGGGGCGCCCCTGATGGCCGACGGCTGGGGCGCGCTGCTGGACTGGAGCGCCCAGATCTGGATTTCCGGCACGCTGCTGGCGCTGCCGCTGGTCATCGTGCTGCTGACGATCAACCTTTCCATGGGGATCCTGAACCGCACGGCGCAGCAGTTGTCGGTCTTCGCCATCGGGTTCCCGATCTCGCTGACCACGGGTCTGATCACGCTGGCCATCGTCCTGCCCCAGAGCGGCGATTTCCTGGCCGGCCTGTTCGAGGGCGGCTACCATGCCATGGCCCGCATCGCGCGCGGCCTCGCGGGGCTGTAGCCCGGCCCCGCCGCGCGCGGGA
>CBFGXR010000564.1:0-1501 GCA_965652675.1 uncultured Castellaniella sp. | reverse complement strand
AAGAATTTCCCGGACAGCAAATACTACAAGCAGCGTCTGGACGAGCCCGTCAACCGCTGGAACCCCATCAACTGGTTCTGATCCCCGGGCGCGCCGCCGATCAGGCTTCGGCGGCGTCTTCCGCCGCCGGTTCCGGCCGGACGGGCGGGTGGCTCAGGAAATCCAGGGCCACCTCCGCGTCCCGCGTGCGGGCAAAGGGCGGCAGCCCCTGCCACAGCAGCCGCCCGTAGGGCTTGTCCACCAGGCGGCCATCGCCCACCACCAGCACCCCCCAATCGGTCTCGGACCGGATCAGGCGCCCCGCGCCCTGCTTGAGCAGTAGCGCGGCCTGCGGCAACTGGTATTCCATGAAGGGATTGCCGCCCTCGGCCCGGCAGGCGTTCAGCCGCGCCTCCAGCACCGGATCGTCGGGGGGCGCGAACGGCAGCTTGTCGATCGCCACCAGGGTCAGCGCATCGCCCGGCACGTCGATGCCTTCCCAGAAACTGGTGCTGCCCACCAGCACCGCGTTGCCGGCCGCGCGGAAGCGATCCAGCAGCACGCCGCGCGAGGCCTCGCCCTGGCGCATCACCGGCCGGTCCGAGGCCAGCATGCCGCGCAGCAGGACGTCGGCCACCCGGTCGACCGCGCGCAGGGTGGTGCACAGCACCAGCACCCCGCCCGCGCAGGCGTCCACCAGCGGCAGCAGGGCACGCGCGAACGCGTCCGTGAAGCCGGGGTCGCTCGGCCAGGGCAGCGTCTTGGGCACATAGAGCAGCCCCTGCGCCGGATAGTCGAAGGGCGAGGCCCAGCTGCGCGTTTCGGCGCCGCTCAGCCCCAGCTGGCGCTGGAAGTGCTGGAAATCGCCACGCACCGACAAGGTGGCCGAAGCCAGGACCCAGGACTGGCCCGGCCGCCGGAACCCGGAAAAGATCCGCGCCACGGACAGGGGCGCCCGCTGCAGCCGCACGGAGTGCGCGCTGTGTTCGATCCAGCGCACGGCGGCCTGGTCCTCGTCGGCGGCCGGCTCGCCTCGGGCGGGATGGGCCCATTGCCATAGCCGGGCGCGCAAGGCGCGCGCCGCGCGGGCGGCCGCGGCCAGGTCCGGGTGGCGTTCTTCCTGGGTGCCCAGGGATTCGGTCAGTCCGTCCAGCGCCTGCGCCAGGCGGTCCAGGGACTGGTCGAAGGCCTCGGCCTCGGGAATCTGCTCGAAGGTCGCCCGGCCGCCCGGCAGCCGCCCCACGGGCGCGCTCACCAGCCGCAGGTCGCGCGCCGCCGCGTCCAGGGCCTGGCACAGTTCGCTCCAGCGGACGGTCTCGCGCGCGTGGGCCAGCCCGGCCGCCTCGGCCTGGCGGGCGCAATCCAGCACCTGGTGCAGCGACAGGCTCTGCCCCAGGAAGCGGGTGGCGGTGTCGGGCAACTGGTGCGCCTCGTCGAACACCACCATCCGCGTTTCCGGCAGCAGATCGGTGATGCCTTCTTCCCGCAGCGCCAGATCGGCCATGAACAGGGCGTGGTTGAC
>CBFGXR010000563.1:0-1504 GCA_965652675.1 uncultured Castellaniella sp. | reverse complement strand
ACTGCGGATCGTCGATGCGCGCGCGGCCCGCGACCCCCGCGTTGTTCACCAGGATGTCGATCGGCCCCAGGCGTGCCGCCAGGTCCGCGGCCCAGCGGTCGACCGCCTCGCGGTCGGTCACGTCGATCGCCTCGCCCCAGGCCTGGCCGCCCCCGGCGCGGATGCGATCGGCCAGATCCAGGGCGCGAGCGCCGTCCAGGTCGGCCACGATCACCCGCGCGCCCTGCGCGGCGAACCCTTGCGCGATGGCCGCGCCCAGGCCGCCCGCCGCGCCCGTCACCAGGGCCAGCTTGTCGTCCAGCAGCGCCATCATCCCCCCAGGTAGGCCCGCTGCACGGCCTCGTCGTTGCGCAGGTCCGCCGAGGCGCCCTGCAGCACGATCTCGCCGTTTTCCAGGATGTAGGCGTGGCTGGACACCGACAGGGCCAGCTTCGCGTTCTGCTCGACCAGCAGGATGGTGATGCCCTGCTCGCGGTTCAGCGTGCGCACCGTCTCGAAGATCTGCTCCACCACCAGGGGCGCCAGGCCCATGGAAGGCTCGTCCATCAGGATCATGCGGGGCCGGGCCATCATGGCGCGCGCCGTGGCCAGCATCTGCTGCTCGCCTCCCGACAGGGTGGCGGCCTTCTGGGCGATGCGCTCGCGCAGGCGCGGAAACAGGTCGCACACCGAGTCCAGGTCGCGCGCGGCCGCCGCCCGGTCCTTGCGGGTGTAGGCGCCCATCTCCAGGTTCTCGCGCACGCTCATGTCGCGAAAGATCTCGCGCCCCTCGGGCACCTGGATGATGCCCTGCCGGACGATGCGGTCGGCCGCCAGGCGATGAATGGGTTCGCCGTCGAAACGCACGGTCCCGCGCGTCGGGCGCACCAGGCCCGAGACCACGTTCAGGGTCGTGGACTTGCCCGCGCCGTTGGCGCCCAGCAGGGCGACGATCCCGCCCCCGGGGACTTCCAGGGACACGTCGTGCAGGGCGGAAATATTGCCGTAGGAGGCCGAGACGGACTCGATCGACAGGAACGGCTCACTCATCATCGGTCCCCTTGCCCAGGTAGGCTTCGATCACGCGCGCGTCCGAACGGATCTCGGCCGGCGTGCCCTCGGCGATCTTGTGTCCGAAGGACATCACCGTGATGCGGTCCGAAATCGACATCACCAACTGCATGACGTGCTCGACCAGCAGCACCGTCACGCCCTCGCCCCCCGCCAGCTCGGTGAGGATGCGGTCCAGCTGGTCGATCTCGCGGTTGCGCAGCCCCGCCGCCGGTTCGTCCAGCAACAGCAGCCTGGGCTTGATCGCCAGCGCGCGCGCCAGTTCCAGCATTTTCTGGCGGCCGAAATCCAGGCCGTTGGCCTTGGCGTCCAGGAAATCGGCCAGACCGACGCGTTCGAGCAGGTGATGGGCGAATTCGCGGTGCTCGGCCGACGGGCGGCGCAGCAGCCGCGACAGGCCCCGGGCGCCATAGGCGTACGTGCCCAGCAGCACGTTCTCCTCGACCGAAAGCTC
>CBFGXR010000562.1:0-1504 GCA_965652675.1 uncultured Castellaniella sp. | reverse complement strand
CAATCGAGGGAAGAAGTATAACAGTTTTATCGCTTGCTCTGGAAGATGACGAATTGAGTCATCTAAAATCTTACTCAGGAGGTCTTCGTTGCGACATCTGGTTTTCTTACCCTCCGGACCGCATCATGCGGCGCCATGGAGGGCTTCATGGAGAGGAGACGGATGGCGCAGCAATCGAAGCGAGAGTATCTGGAGTCGATCTACGTGCGATATCGGCAGAGCAGCCGGGCGGAGAAGCGGATGATCTTGAACGAGTTCGTGCGCGTCTGTGGCTATCACCGCAAGTACGCCATTGGGCTGCTCAACCGGCCATTGCCCCGACCGCGACCGCGGCGGCGGTCCCGCCGCGCCCCCGCCTATTCGGAGGCCGTCATTGAGGTGCTGGCCCAGCTGTGGGCCGCGTCCGGCTATTTGTGCGCGGTGCGCCTGAAAGCGGCCTTGCCGCAGTGGCTGCCCTGGCTGCGCCGGCGCGTGCCTCTGACACCGGCGCAGGAGCGGCAACTGCTGGCGATTAGTCCACGACAGCTGGAACGGCGCCTGCAGCCGCGAAAGGTGGGCCTCAAGCGCACGCGGTACGGCACGACCCGACCGGGTTCGCTGCTCAAGCACCAGATTCCGATCAAGACGGATCAGTGGGAGGTCACCAAGCCCGGCTATCTGGAGATCGATCTGGTGTCGCACTCCGGCGCCTCGGCGCTGGGCGAGTTTCTTTATACGCTGGATGCCGTCGACATTCAGACGGGCTGGGTGGAGCGCCAGGCGGTCTTGGGCAAAGGCCGCCACGGCATTGTGGCGGCCCTGCGTGCGATAGCCGGCCGCCTGCCGTTTCCGCTGCGCGGGATTGATTCCGACAACGGCAGCGAATTCATCAATGATCAGCTGTGGGCCTTCTGCCAGGAAGCCCAGCCCCCGATTCAGTTCACCCGCTCGCGCCCCTATAAAAAGGATGACAATGCCCACATCGAGCAGAAGAATTGGACGCATGTGCGCAAGCTTGTGGGCTGGGAGCGGTACGACAGTGCCGAGGCCTTGGCCGCCCTCAACGCCCTCTATACGGATCTGCGGCTCTTTCAGAATCTGTTTCAGCCGTCGATGAAGTTGGTGCGCAAGGTCCGACACGGCTCGCGGCTGCGCCGCCACTATGATCGGCCCCAAACCCCGTGGACGCGGCTGGTGGCATGCCCGGAGGCGGATCCGCCCCGAGTGGCGGCACTCCGGCGCCTGCTCGCCCGGACCGATCCCTTCGCCTGGTCGGCCCGGATCGATGCGCAACTTGAGCAGGTGTGGGCGTTCGCCAATCGGGTGACCCGCCAGCCGCGGGCCACGGCGCCAAAGATCCCTCGGCCACGCAGCGCGACGCCCTGGCGCGGGTGGACGTTCAGCGCCAAGGTGAAGCGAGACCGCCAGGAACAGCGCCGGCAAGTCACAGTCGGCCGGTAAGAAGTTGTCATGACGCAACGACTCAACCATGGGTAAGATTTTCAGATGGCTTGACAGGGGCGAC
>CBFGXR010000561.1:0-1505 GCA_965652675.1 uncultured Castellaniella sp. | reverse complement strand
CCCGGCGCAGTGGACACCATCGATGCCTACATCGGCCCCGTGAACCGGCTGCCGATGCTGACCGCCGACCAGGAATCCGACCTGGGCCGGCGCCTGCGCGACCACAACGACCTGGACGCCGCGCGCGACCTGATCCTGTCGCATCTGCGGCTGGTGGTCTCCATCGCCCGCCAGTACCTGGGCTACGGCCTGGCGCACGCGGACCTGATCCAGGAAGGCAATATCGGCCTGATGAAGGCCGTGCGCCGCTTCGACCCCGACCGCGGGGTGCGCCTGGTGTCCTTCGCCGTGCATTGGATCCGCGCCGAAATCCACGAATACGTGGTGCGCAACTGGCGCTTGGTCAAGATCGCCACCACCAAGGCGCAACGCAAGCTGTTCTTCAACCTGCGCCGCATGCGGCCCGACGGCCACAGCCTGGCCCCGGACCAGGTCGCCGACATCGCCCGCGAACTCGACGTGCGCCCGGAAGACGTGTCCGAAATGGAAATCCGCCTGTCGGGCGGCGATTTCGCCCTGGACGCCCCGGCCGACGACGAGGACCGCTACGCCCCGTCCGACTGGCTGGCCGACGAGGCCCAGGAACCCGCCCAGGTGCTGGCGCGCCGCGGCATGGACGCGCTCCAGGGAGAAGGCCTGGAACACGCCCTGTCGTCCCTGGACGCGCGCTCGCAGCATATCGTGCGCGCCCGCTGGCTGGCCGACGACGGCGGCGCCACGCTGCACGAACTGGCCGCCGAATACGGCATTTCCGCCGAACGGGTCCGCCAGATCGAATCGGCCGCCCTGAAAAAGCTGCGCGTCGCCCTGAGCGAACGGCAGGCGGATTTCGAAGCCGCCTGAACCCTCGGCCTTCCGGCCTTCTCCGGCATCGGGCTCGTGCCTGGGGGACCGGCGCCTTGCCCGCCGCCACGGCCCGGTCACACTCTCTTGCATCTTTCTCCCCGGCGCCGTGAACTTTCAGCGCCGGGGGCGGACAAATCCTTCATGAACGCGCGCCGGCCACGCCGGCCTCACCGTTCTGTCGTCCGCTTCTGCTTCTCCTCTTCCCCTCCCTATCGAAGCGGATGTTCACGGGATGCCGCCAGGCATCCCTTTTTTTTCTGCGCATTTTCTAGGAAACCGGTCCTCCAGGCCTGTAACATGTCATCCGGAAGATCTGAACGCGTTTCCCCGTCATGAAAATCGGCCTCTTGGTATTCGGCCTGGCCGGCCTGCTGGCCCTGGTGTCCTTCATGCCCCCTCTGGCGGGGCGTCTGCGCCTGCCTTATTCCGTGCTGCTGGCCATCGTCGGCTTCATCCTGGGCGTCATCATCCACGTGCATGGCTGGGCGCCGGGCGTCGTGGCCGACTTCCTGGATACCCTCCAGCACTTCGAGATCTCCTCCGAGACTTTCCTGTTCGTCTTCCTGCCCGTGCTGCTGTTCGAGACGGCGCTGGCGACGAACCTGCGGCGTCTGCTGGACGACATCAGTCCGATCCTGGTGATGGCCATCGTGGCCGTC
>CBFGXR010000560.1:0-1506 GCA_965652675.1 uncultured Castellaniella sp. | reverse complement strand
GGCGCGCCTTGGGGGCCGCCAGGTGTGCCAGGCAGATGTGTTCGGGCGCGTCCTCGTCCTGCGGCGTCCGCAATGCGTCGCCGCAGGCGTTGCGCGTGGACCAGACGAGCAGGCGCTGGTCGGCGGAGAGGGCGTACAGGTGGTCGCCGCGCGAGGTGCCCGCGATGCGCCGTTCGCCGTGCGTCGCCATGTCGAAGGCCATGATCCCCGTGTCGGCGCTATAGATGAGCTGCGCGCGCCGGGCATCGAACAGGTAGGCGCCGAGATCCCAGGAGCCCCAGGCCACGCGGTAGACCGGCGATCCGGGACTGCGCTTGCGCATCCTGAGTTCGATCGTACCGTGACCCAGGTCTTCGGCCCAGACGAGGAAATCACGGTTGCCCTGCGGTGTGCCGAGGATATCCTGGCTGCTTTCCGGTATTTCGTCCGGGCTGACGGTATCGGGCGGAGGCGCGTCGAGCAAGGCCTGGATGTCGCGAGGCACGGCGCTGAGCGGATGGCTGCCGTCCGGGGTGGCGGCCAGGACGACGGTCGGGCTTTTTTCTGGATCGCCGTCGCCGCTGGCGCCCCAGAGCGCGATGCGGACGTACAGGGTGTTTTTTTGCCAGGCCAGCGCCTGGATCGCCATCGGTGCGCCGTCAGGATGAGGCTGGTGCGTGTCGGGCCGGGGGGTGGCTTCGATCAGTTTGCCATCGGCGACCCGGTAGAGCCAGACCTGGTCGGGGAAGTCGATTTCCTGGCTGGGCAGCAGGATCGCCAGCAAGGCGCCGTCGGGCGATACCACAATGTCGGGAATGCGCAGTCCGGTATCGGCGCGGTTTCCCGGACGCGCCGCTTCGATCGGCGTGAGGTCGAGGGCAACGATGCGCGTGGGTGTCAGCGACGCCGCGCCCCGATCCTGCAAGGTGCTGCGGCGGCTCAGATAGACCGTGTCCAGGCAGTCATAGGCCTGCTCTCCCAGCGGGTTGGACGGGCCGGAAAGTTCCTTGAACGAGCGGTCGGCGATGCAGCGGCGGTCGCGTTCGCGGACCCAGTCGCGCTGGCTGCGCACGAGTGCGTCGCGGGCCGGGCCAGCCGCCGCCTTGGCCGCGGTGTAGGCGCGCGACAGGGCCAGGTCCTGCCAGCGCAGCGCCGCGTGCGCGCAGATGAAGCGGTCGACCGGCCGTTCGGCCTGGGCGCAGTCGAAGCTGGCCGGGATGCTGTGCGCCGCCGTGGGGGTCGTCCCGAGCGCGCCAAGGGCAGGCAGGGCGCCGCAGGCCGCCCGGATCAGTCTGGAGAGGAACCGTCTGTGCATGTTGATCGCCTCCGTCGCGTCTGCGCAGGAGAAGGCCGATCCCAACAAGCCGGACAGTCTGCTGACGAAGGATGAGGCTGAAAGCCGCATCGAGCTTTGGAAAGGAAAGGTCGCGACGTTGCAGGCCGATTACGAGCGGATCAACGGCCAGGTCGCCGCGAAGAACACGCAGCTCGCCTCGCTGCAGACGCAGCTCGACGACTGCAACGAGT
>CBFGXR010000559.1:0-1507 GCA_965652675.1 uncultured Castellaniella sp. | reverse complement strand
CGCCGCGCTGGCCGATGCGCTGCAGGCCGCCGAGCCGGCCGAATGGGTGGACGGGTTCCAGCGCCTGTGGCTGGACCTGAGCCTGGGCGCGCACGGCCTGCCGCCGCGTTATCATCCCGGACAGGCGGCGCGGATCGCCGCGATCGCCCGGAACCTGGACCCGGCGGCCCTGGCCCGCGCGGCGGACTGGCTGCGCGAACAGCGGCGCCTGGCGCGCCACGCCCTCAATCCCAAACTGCTGGCCGACCACGCCGCCCGCACCCTGCTGCAGTCGGTGCGGCCCCGATAGATTCACTTTCATCATGTACATCGATTCTCACTGCCATCTGAATTTCCCCGACCTGCGGGCCCAGCTGCCGGATGTGCTGGAACGCATGCGGGCGGCCGGCGTGGGCCACGCCCTGGTGGTCAGCGTCAACCTGCGCGACTGGCCCGGCCTGATGGAACTGGTGGAACAGCACCCCTTCCTGCGGGCCTCGGTGGGCGTGCATCCGGACAACGACGCCGAGGACGACGACGGCGCCGAGCCCACCCTGGATGATCTGGTCAGCCGCGCGGCCCACCCCCGGGTCGTCGCCATCGGCGAGACCGGGCTCGATTACTACCGCCTGAGCGAACCGCTGGACTGGCAGCGCGAGCGCTTCCGCACCCACATCCGCGCGGCGCATGCCACCGGGCTGCCCCTGATCATCCACACCCGCGCCGCCGCCGAGGACACCCTGCGCCTGATGCGCGAGGAACGCGCCCCCGGCGGGGTCATGCACTGCTTCACCGAATCCTGGGAAGTCGCGCAGGGCGCCCTGGACCTGGGGTTCTACATTTCCCTGTCCGGCATCGTGACCTTCAAGAACGCCGCCCAGATCCAGGATGTCGCCCGCAAGGTGCCCCTGGACCGGTTGCTGATCGAGACCGATTCCCCTTATCTGGCGCCGGTGCCGTACCGGGGCAAGATGAACGATCCGTCCCGGGTGATCCACGTCGCCGAAAAGATCGCCGAACTGCGCGGCGTGCCCGTCGCCGAGATCGAGCAGGCCAGCGCCGACAATTACTGGCGGCTGTTCGACAAGGCCGCCATGCCCGCCTGAGTCCCGGCCCGCCCTCCGGGTCGCCTGTCTTCATTCCCGCCGACGGAGGTCTCCCGCCATGTCCCTGTCCACTTTCATTCGACCCGGCGCCCGGCGCGGCCGGCTGGCCGGCCTGGCGCTGATCCTGGCTCTGGGTGCGGGCGCGCCGACCGCAGTCCTCGCCCAGCAGGCGCCGACGGCCGACTGGTGGTCGGCCATCCGCCGCGACGACGTGTCCGCCGTGCAGGGCATGCTGCTGCGCTACACCGACCCGAACGCGCTCAACGCCCTGGGGAATCCCGCGCTGACCCAGGCGGCGCGGGACCAGTCCTGGAAAGTGTTCGACGCCCTGCGCACGGCGCCCGACGTGCGGATCGACGCGCCCAACGCCCGGGACGAGACGGCGCTGATGTATCTGTGCATCCTCGGCCAGACCGATCGGG
>CBFGXR010000558.1:0-1511 GCA_965652675.1 uncultured Castellaniella sp. | reverse complement strand
CTACGTGCGCAAGCTCAAGTACGTGCGCGACGTGCTGGGCCTGGAAAGCGAAGTGCGCGGCCTGTCGGCGCTGAGCGCCGTGCTCAACGAGAAGGGCGTGTTCTTCTTCACCGACACCCACGTGCAGGTGGACCCGACCGCCGCACAGGTGGCCGAGAGCGTGGTGCAGGCCGCTTTCCGCCTGAAGCTGTTCGGCATCTCGCCCAAGGCCGCGCTGGTGAGCCACAGCAACTTCGCCTCCAGCGAATCGGCCAGTTCGCAGAAGATGCGCGACGCCCTGGCCATCCTGCGCGAGCGCGCGCCCAAGCTCGAGGTGGAAGGCGAGATGCACGCCGACATCGCGCTCAACGAGGAAGCCCGCAACCGCATCTTCCCGAACTCGCGCCTGCACGGCCGCGCCAACCTGCTGGCCTTTGCCAACCTCGACGCCGCCAACGCCAGCTACAACCTGGTGCGCAACGTCACCGACGGCGTGGGCATCGGCCCGATCCTGATGGGCCTGGCGGCCTCGGCCCACGTGCTCACGCCCTCGGCCACCGTGCGCCGCGTCGTCAACATGACCGCGATCGCGGCGGTGGACGCCCAGATCCGCGCCGCGCGCGGCTAAGGAAAGTAAACCGGGGTCAGAGTAAGGTTTTGCCTTCGGGCAAAACCTTACTCTGACCCCGGTTTTCTTTCTGCACCTGTCCCCAGGCGGGCGGGTCAGTCTTCGTCGTCGCCCTGCAGCACCTTCTTTTGCATGGCGTCGAGGTAGGCATCGGCCTCGGCCACCGACGAAAAGATCTCGTTCATCGGCACCGCCTTCACCACGTCGAAGACCTTCTGGATCTGCGGCTGCGGGTTCACCACCACCACGCGGCCACCCTTGGCCGCCAGCGCCTTGCGGGCCTTGAAGATGGAGCGCACGCCGGCCGAGCTGATGTATTCCAGCCCGGCCAGGTCGAGCACCAGAGACTGCGCGTGGCCGGAAAGCACCGGCAGCAGCTGGCGGTCGAGCTCCTGGTAGGTGTGGGTGTCGAGGCGGCCGGCCAGGGACACTTTCTGGCTACCACCGGCGGCGGGTTCGATCTGTACGCTCAGGCTCATGCAGGGCTCCCGGAAGGTTCGGCGCGCAGCACCACGCGCAGGATGTTGTGGGGTTCTTCACGGACATAGCTGACCTCTTCGGCCAGCTGGCGGATAAGGTGCACGCCGAGGCCGCCGATGGGGCGGTCTTCGATGTCGGCGTCCAGGTCGGGCTCGTCGCGCTCGAGCGGGTTGTAGGCCACGCAGTCGTCGCGGAATTCCAGCGTGATGCGGTCGCCGTCCACGCCGATGCCCACGCTGATATCATGCAGCGCCGCGGCATCACGCCCTCGGCGGCCAAGGCCATCGTGCGCTCGCGCGACGTGGTGATCGCCGCGCTGATGGTGCGCCGCGGCGAGGCCGACGCCCTGCTGTGCGGCCTGGTGGGCCGCTACGTGCGCAAGCTCAAGTACGTGCGCGACGTGCTGGGCCTGGAAAGCGAAGTG
>CBFGXR010000557.1:0-1514 GCA_965652675.1 uncultured Castellaniella sp. | reverse complement strand
GGGCGCGGGGCTGGGCGGCGCGGGCCCGGCTCGCGGCCCGGGGGACGGCCTCGCCCCCCGCCCCGGCCTGGAAGTCCCGCCGCCGCGCTATGCCCGGTCCGACGCGGCTGGCGCGGATGCCGCTCCGGCGGCCGATGATCCGCTTTCGCCGGGAGGACGGCAGGCATGAGATTCCCCGTCTTCGGCACCCGGCTGGTGGATGCCGGCGAATCCGTCTGGCGGCGCCTGCGGGCCCGGCGCGCCTGGCCCTGGGTGGCGCTGTTCACCTTTCTCTGGTTCGCGGCCACGACCTGGATGTATCCGCTGCTGTTGCCCGACGAGGGCCGCTACGTCGGGGTGGCCTGGCACATGCTGGCCTCGGGGGACTACCTGACGCCGCGCCTGGACGGCATGCCCTTCTTCCACAAGCCGCCGCTGTTCTACTGGCTGACGGCGGCGTCCCTGACCGTGTTCGGCGACAACGCCTGGGCCGGGCGGCTGTGCTCGGTGCTGGCCGCCACGGCGCTGGTGACGGTGGCCTACGTCTTCCTGCGCCGCTACGCCGGCGGCCGCGCCGCGGGCCGGACGGCCCTGATCCTGGCGGTGCAGCCCTTCCTGTTCGGCGCGGCGCACTACGCCAACCTGGACATGCTGGTGGCCGCCCTGATGGGCCTGACCGTGATGGCGGGCGCCGACGCGGTGTTCCGCCGCGAACAACTGCGCCCGGACGCATGGTCGCTGACGGCCATGTACGTCGCGGCGGCGGCCGGGTTCCTGGCCAAGGGCCTGATCGGCGTCGTGCTGCCGGGCGGGGTGCTGTTCTTCTGGCTGCTGGGCCGGCGCCGGTACCGCGCCCTGGGGCGCCTGCTGTGGTGGCCGGGCATCCTGCTGTTCCTGGCGCTGACCCTGCCCTGGATGGCGCTCATGGAGACGCGCCATCCCGGTTTCTTCGACTATTACATCGTCTATCAGCATTTCCAGCGCTTCCTGGAATCCGGCTTCAACAATCCGCACCCCTTCTGGTTCTACGTGCCGGTCGTGCTGGCCCTGACGCTGCCCTGGTCGATCCAGCTGTGGCGCTGGTTCCAGCCCCGGGGGCCGCTGCAGACGGCGTTCGTGCCGCCCGCCCACCGGATCGAGCAGGTCGACCGCCGGGTGCTGCGCGGCCTGATGCTGTCCTGGCTGGCCGTGGTGCTGGTGTTCTTTTCGATTCCCACCTCGAAGCTGGTCGGCTACGTGATCGCCGTGCTGCCGCCCCTGGCCTGGTTCATCCAGGAAACCTTCGAGCAGCGTGAAGAATCCAACGCCCCGGGGGCGGGCCGCAGCCTGGTGCGCCATGCCCTGGTGGCGGGCGGCCTGTGCCTGCTGGCCGTGGCGGCGATGGTGCTGTTCCCGCAACGCAGCACGAAACCCCTGGCCCGGGCGCTGGCCGCGTCGGCGGCGCCCGGCGGCCGCCTGGCGATGCTCGACCAGTACGCCTACGACGTGCCCATGTACGCCGGCTGGCGCGGGCCGGTCGTCGCCGTCGCGGACTG
>CBFGXR010000556.1:0-1518 GCA_965652675.1 uncultured Castellaniella sp. | reverse complement strand
ATGGCGCGGGTGCGCCGCTCGCAATCAAATCGTTAAATTCTATACGAAGCATCAGCCCCGCCGCCTCGGGATGAGGCGGGACCTAGGGCAGTCCCCTACGGACTGCCCTAGTCAGCCGAACCCGAAGAGGCAAACAGACCGCCCAGATGATGGCGCAAAGCCTCCCGGGCCGCGCGTTGTGGCAGATCCACGCCCGGATAGTCGGCGTGCGCCAGATACAGGCCGTCGGGCATGAAGGTGGGCGCGGCCCGCCGCCGGTCGCGGTCGCGCAGCAGTTCGGCCGCCCACCCGGGCGGACGCCGGCCGCGGCCCACCATCACCAGCACGCCCATCAGGTTGCGCACCATGTGGTGCAGAAAGGCGTTGGCGCGGAATTCGAAGACCAGGAAATCCCCGGCGCGGTGGATCTCCAGCGCCTGCAGGGTGCGCACCGGACTGGCCGCCTGGCATTCGGACGAGCGGAAGGCGCTGAAATCATGCTCGCCCTCGAGCAGGGCGGCGGCGGCGCGCATGGCCGCGTCGTCGAGCCGATCGTGCACCCAGCCGACCCGTCCGTGCAGGATGGGGGAACGCACCGGGGCGCTGCGCAGCACATAGAAGTAGGTGCGGGTTCGGGCATCGAAACGGGCATGAAAGCCGTCGGGAACGGCACAGGCCCACTGCACGGCCAGGGTCTCGGGCAGCAGCGCGTTCAGCCCCCGCACCCAGGACTCGTCGCGGCGGACGGCCGCCGTGTCCAGGTGCACGACCTGTTGCAGCGCATGCACGCCGGCATCGGTACGGCCGGCGCAGATCGTGGCCACGGCGGGCGCCGCCAGAAAGCGGCGCAGCGCCGATTCCAGGGCATCCTGCAGGGTCCGGCCGCCGGGCTGGGTCTGCCAGCCCTGCCAGCCCCGGCCGTCATAGCTCAGCCCGAGCGCGATGCGTCCCATGGGAGTTGATTTCCGATGTGCGTGATGAGGCGCCGGTGCGGACGGAGGGCCGTCGGGCCGCCCGTCCGGACAGGCACGCTAGCGTTGCGGCGGGCGGGATTCGCCCGGCTCGAGATCCAGGTCGATGTCCTGGATCCGCTCGCGCACCATGGTTTCCGTCACCCGGGGGCCGGCGTCGGCCTCGTCCCGAGCGGCGTTGGCCCGGCGCAGCAGCCAGGCGATGATGAGCACGATCAGGGCCAGCAAACCCGTCATCACGCCCAGCAGGTGGTCCTGCAGCCACGAGGCCCGGTGCTGGGCGCGCTCGGAAGGCTGCAGTTCAGCCGCCTGCACGGCCGGGCTGGCGGCGCCCGCGCCCGTGCCCGCCGAGGCGGTCCCGGAGGCGGTACTGCCAGCGGCCGGGTTCCCGGCGGCCGCGCCGGCGCCCGTGGAGGACGCGCCGGGGCCGGCATGCGCCCCCGCGGCACCCGCCGGCGACGCCCCCGGGGTCGACGCGCCGGTCGAGCCCGCCGCGCCGGGGCCGGGCGTGCCGTCCGCCGAAGAGGCCTCGTCGGCCTGGGCGGCGGCTTCCTGGCTGGCCTCGCTG
>CBFGXR010000555.1:0-1520 GCA_965652675.1 uncultured Castellaniella sp. | reverse complement strand
CGTCCAACGCCGCCTGACCCGCTGGCAGGAGCCCAGCCATGCTTGAATGGGGCCCATGCTGATGGCCTCGCCGCTGGAGGCCCTGCGCTCGATCGGCGTCCTGGCCGGCGATCCGGGCTTCTGGGCGCACAGCCGCGACAGTCTGGCGCGCATCGCCATCGGCGTGGGCGCGGGCTGCGGCATCGGCTTCGCCCTGGGCGTGCTGGCCGGCCACGACGCGCGCCTGCGGGGCCTGCTGGAACCGGTGCGCTGGCTGCTGATGGCCATTCCGCCCGTGGTCGTGGTGGTGCTGGCCATGCTCTGGTTCGGGCTGGGTTCCGGGATGGTGATCTTCATCACCGTCCTGATGATGGCGCCCGGCATGTACGTCAACACGGTCAAGGGCATGCGCATGATCGACGCCGGCCTGCTGGAAATGGGCCAGGTCTACCGCTTCGGCGCCTGGACCCGGCTGCGCCACATCTACCTGCCCGCCCTGGCCGCGCCGCTGACGGCGGCGCTGCTGATCGCCGCCTGCGGCGGCGTGCGGCTGGTGGTCATGGCCGAAGTGCTGGGCGCGGAAAGCGGCGTGGGCTACGCCCTGGCCAATGCGCGCAGCACCTTCGACAGCGGCCGGCTGTACGCCTGGGTGCTGCTGATCCTGGGCCTGGTGGCCCTGCTGGAATTCCTGCTGCTGCAGCCCGTCCAACGCCGCCTGACCCGCTGGCAGGAGCCCAGCCATGCTTGAAATGCGCGACCTGAGCCTGGCCTTCGGGGCGCGCGCCGTGCTCGACGGCATCCTCCTGGACGTGCGTCCCGGCGAGCGCATCGGCGTCATCGGTCCCAGCGGCGCGGGCAAGAGCACCCTGCTGCGCCTGGCGGCCGGCCTGCTGCGCCCGGACCGCGGGACCTGCCGCAACACCTTCCTGCGCACCCGCCTGGTCTTCCAGGAACCCCGCCTGCTGCCCTGGCGCAGCGTGGCCGACAACCTGGACATCGCCCTGCGCGCGGGCGGCGTCCCCGCCCGCGAAACCGCCGCGCGGCGCGACCGCTGGCTGGCCCGCGTGGGGCTGGCCGACGCCGCGCGGTCCTGGCCCGCCGAACTGTCCGGCGGCATGGCCCAGCGCGCCGCCCTGGCGCGCGCCCTGGCGCTGGAACCCGATCTGCTGCTGCTCGACGAGCCCTTCAGCGCACTGGACCCGGCGCTGCGCGCCGACCTGGGACGGCTGTGCGCCGAGCAGGCCCGCGCCACCGGCGCCGCGCTGATCTGCATCAGCCACCAGCCCTGGGAACTCGCCGGCCTGGTGGACCGCATCCTGCGCGTGGCCGACGGCCGGGTCCAGGAACAGCCCGCCCCCTTCAGCCGTCCCGACGAGCCCGCCCCGGGCGCCCCGCCCGCCGGCCCGTAGCCCGATTTTCCACCCTTTTCTTTCACATCCCCCCACCGAGGAACCCCATGCGCGCACCCTACACCATCACGCCCCTGGCGCTGACCCTGGCCTTCGCAGCCACCAGCCTGACGTCCGTCCACGCCCAGGAAG
>CBFGXR010000554.1:0-1528 GCA_965652675.1 uncultured Castellaniella sp. | reverse complement strand
GCGACAGATAGGCGGCATGCACGATGCCGGACACCAGCGACCATTCCGGCAGGATGCGCTCGAGCCGTCCCTGGGCGATGTCCTCGTGGCACATGTAGTCGGGCAGCATGCCGACGCCGACGCCGCCCAGGATGGCGAAGCGCAGCGTCATCAGGTCGTCGGCGACGCACGCGGGGCGGCAGGCGGCCTCGTGCCGAGCGCCCTGGGGGCCGAGCAGCCGCAGGCGCACCTTGCCGCCGGTGGCCGACATGCCGACCGCGTCGAATCGTTCCAGATCGGCGGGCTGCGCCGGCCGGCCGTGGATGCGCAGCAGTTCCGGGCTGGCGATCAGCAGGCCGTGGCTCAGGCCGAGCCGCTTGATGATCGCGCTGCCGCTGTCGTCCAGGGTCGGGCGGACGCGCAGGGCGAGGTCCACGCCTTCCTCGGCCAGGTCGACCACGCGGTTGCTGACCTGCAGTTCCAGGCGCACTTTGGGATGGAGCGCCAGGTAGCCGGGGATCAGGGGGCCGATGGTGGCCTGGGCCAGGGTCACGGGGCAGGACACGCGCAAGGGGCCGCGCGGTTCGGTCAGGATCCGGGCGAGTTCCGCCTGGGCCTGGTCCGCCTGATCGCGCACGGCGACGCAATGGCGGTGGTATTGCTCGCCGGCCGCGGTCAGGGACAGCTTGCGGGTGGTGCGGTTCAGGAGCCGGACCCCCAGTTCGGATTCCAGCCGGGCGATCCGCCGGGACAGCCGCGAAGTGGGCAGGTCCAGCGCCCGGGCCGCGCCCGCGAAGCTGCCGTGGTCCACGACCTCGGCGAAATAACGCATGTCGTTCAGATCGTGCATGATCGATTCAATTCATAAATAGAACAATCTATGCTTTTTTCAGCGTCTTATCAATGATAAGAACCTAATGGAAAATGACGGCTTTCGCAACTACGTCATTCGAACGGGACTCATCATGAAACTGCTGCACATCGATTCCAGCATCTCCGGCCAGAACTCCGTCACGCGCGGCCTGACGCGCAAGATCGTCGAGCAGCAGCGCGTCGCGCATCCCGATCTGCAGGTCGAATACCTGGATCTGGCCCGGCAGGCGCCCGGCCCCCTGTCGCTGGACGCGCTGGGCTTCCGGCTGCCGCCCTCGTCCGAGACCCTGACCGACGTTCAGCGGAGCGAGAACGCGGTGTCCGAGGCGCTGGTTTCCCAGCTGATCGCCGCCGACGTGGTGGTGATCGGTTCGCCGCTGTACAACTTCACCGTCCCGGCCCAACTGAAGGCCTGGCTGGATCGCGTGGCTCAAGTGGGCCGCACCTTCAAGTACACCGAGAAGGGTCCGGTGGGCCTGCTCGGCGGCAAGACCGTGATCCTGGCGCTCAGCCGCGGCGGCGTGTATTCGACCAGCGACGTCGGCAACGCCATGGAACACCAGGAAAGCTACCTGAAGACGATCTTCGGCTTCATGGGCGTGACCGACATCCGCGTCGTGCGCGCGGAAGGCATGGACATGGGCAGCCAGCTCGGCGTCCAGGCCATCGGCGTCGC
>CBFGXR010000553.1:0-1529 GCA_965652675.1 uncultured Castellaniella sp. | reverse complement strand
TCGCCCTGCGCGCCGGCCCGATCTACACCTGGCACGACGCCGAGACGCGCCGCTCGGTGTCGATTCCGGGGCTCGACCAGCACCTGAGCAGCGACAGCGACGCCGCCACACTTCAGGCCTTCGGCGAACTGGGGTATGAAATCCGGCTCGGCCGGACACGAGTCGAGCCCTTCCTGAACGTGACCCACGCGCGCCTGCGCGCCGACGGCTACATCGAACATGGCGGCTCGGCGGCGCTGAGCGCGCCGGACTCGACCCTGGACACCACCTTCACCACCCTGGGCGCCCGCGCGGAAACCCGGGTCCAGCTGGGCGCCACGCAAGCCACGCTGTCCGGCACGCTCGGCTGGCGGCACGCCAGCGGCGATGTGACGCCCACGATGCGGCAGCGGTTCGTCGCCGGCGGCACCCCGTTCACGGTGGCCGGTGCGCCCATCGCCCGGAACAGCGCCCTGCTCGAAGCCGGCCTGGACGTCCGGATCGCGCGCGCGACCACGCTCGGCATCGCCTATACCGGCCGCTTCGCTTCCGACACGCGCGACCATGGCTTGACGGCGACCCTGGCAGCCCAGTTCTGAGCCGGATCAAGCCGCCCCGGGGCGGCCCGGCGAATGAACGGCAAGAAAACCATCCTTCCACTATAATCTGACATCAAATTGATTATTATTCTCATTATTCATTCTATTTAAATGACAGGCGCTGCCCACCGTTCATTGCCGCAGCCCGCCATTGCGCGGCGCCTCGCCTGCGGGCTGCTGATCCTGCTGCTGACCGCGTGCCAGCACCTGCCGGATGCCGGCCGCCAGGCCGAAACCCCGCCACAGGCCGCACTGCAAGGCCGCATCCTGTCGGGGGCCGGGGCCGAAACCCTGACCCCGGACGCGCTGCTGGACGAACTCGCCCAGGCCGACATCGTCATCGTCGGCGAACGCCACGACGCGTACCCCCATCATCAGATCGAGGAATGGCTGGTGCGCGCCCTGCCCTTGCGCCGTCCCGCAGGCAGCTACGTGCTGGAAATGGCCACCGTTTCGCAACAGGCCCGCATCGACGCGGCGCAGCGCGCCTTTCCGGAAGCGCGCCCCACCGATGAGGCGCTGCAGGCGCAGTTGGCCTGGAGCCGCGGCTGGCCGTGGCGCCAGTACGGCGGTCTGGTCACCGCGCTGATGGCGCAGCCGGCGCCGGTGCTGGCCGCCAATCTCGACCGCCCGGAAGTCGAGGGCATCCTGCGCAGCGGCGCGCGGCCGGCCGGCGCGCTCAGCGGCGATCCCGCCATCGCCCGAACGCTGGCCGACACCATCGTCGACAGCCACGGCATGCGGGCCGACGACGACAGGCTCGACGGCATGGTCGCGGTGCAGATGCAGCGCGACCGGCGCATGGCCGAGACCCTGCTGCGCGCCCCGAAACCCGTCGTCCTGTTCACCGGCAACATCCATGCCTTGAAGACCCTGGGGGTTCCCGTCCACCTGCGCGACCTGCGGGCGGACCAGATCTTTCCCCGGGTCAAGGTCCTGGTGCTGGCCGAG
>CBFGXR010000552.1:0-1533 GCA_965652675.1 uncultured Castellaniella sp. | reverse complement strand
CAAGAAAGGCCAGTTCCTGGCGCCGGAAGACATGGCCCAGGTCGTGACCAAGGCGCGCGCGGCGGCCATCGAGGCCGGCGGCGACGGCGGCAACATCCTGGTCTGCGAGCGCGGCGCGTCCTTCGGCTATCACAATCTGGTGTCGGACATGCGTTCGCTGGCGATCATGCGCGGCACCGGCTGCCCGGTGGTGTTCGACGCCACCCATTCGGTCCAGTTGCCGGGCGGGCAGGGCACGCATTCCGGCGGCCAGCGCGAATTCGTGCCGGTGCTGGCGCGCGCGGCCGTGGCGGCCGGCGTGGCGGGCGTGTTCATGGAAACCCACCCGAACCCCGAACGCGCCCTGTCCGACGGCCCCAACGCGGTGCCGCTGGACCGGATGCGCGGCCTGCTGGAATGCCTGATCGAACTGGACCGCTGCGTCAAGCGATCCGGCCAGCTTCTCGACGGCGGCCTGTAGACCGCTGAATAGTCGTTATAAACGCCGCCGGGTGCGGCCGGCCGAAGTCCCGGGGTAGACTGGCCCCGTGGGCATCCCGTTAAAATGGCGGGATTCCCCCTTCTCTATTTTCCTCACCCCTACACAGGCAGGACTGTCAGACCATGAGTGCAATCGTAGACATCATCGGACGCGAAATCCTCGATTCGCGCGGCAACCCCACCGTGGAATGCGACGTGCTGCTCGAATCGGGCGCGATGGGGCGGGCGGCGGTGCCGTCGGGCGCGTCCACCGGCTCGCGCGAGGCCATCGAACTGCGCGACGGCGACAAGTCCCGCTACCTGGGCAAGGGCGTGCTGCGCGCCGTCGAGCACGTCAACACCGAAATCTCCGAGGCCCTGATGGGCCTGGACGCCCAGGAACAGACCTTCATCGACCGGACCCTGATCGACCTGGACGGCACCGAGGACAAGAGCCGCCTGGGCGCCAACGCGATCCTGGCCGCCAGCATGGCGGTGGCCCGCGCGGCCGCCGACGACGCCGGCCTGTCGCTGTACCGTTATTTCGGCGGCAGCGGCCCGATGCAGATGCCGGTGCCGATGATGAACGTCATCAACGGCGGCGCGCATGCCAACAACACCCTGGACCTGCAGGAATTCATGATCCTGCCGGTGGGCGCCTCCAGCTTCCGCGAAGCCCTGCGCATGGGGGCCGAAGTCTTCCACGCCCTGAAAAAGATCATCGGCGCGTCCGGCATGTCCACGGCGGTCGGCGACGAGGGCGGCTTCGCCCCCAACGTGGCCAACCACGAGGCCGCGATCGAACTGATCCTGAAGGCCATCGGCGAAGCCGGCTACGAGGCCGGTTCCCAGGTGGTGCTGGGCCTGGACTGCGCCAGTTCCGAGTTCTACCGCGACGGCAAGTACCATCTGGCCGGCGAAGGCGGCATCGCCCTGAGTTCCCAGGACTTCGCCAACCTGCTGGCGTCCTGGTGCGACAAGTACCCCATCGTCAGCATCGAGGACGGCATGGCCGAGGACGACTGGGATGGCTGGAAGCTGCTGACCGAACAACTGGGCCGCAAGGTCCAGCTG
>CBFGXR010000551.1:0-1537 GCA_965652675.1 uncultured Castellaniella sp. | reverse complement strand
GAGGTCGATCTGTTCGGCCACGTGGCCTCGGAACTCGACGCGGCCGGCGCCGACACCCAACGGGCCCAGGCGCTGTACCATTCCGTGCTGCTGGCGCTGCAGGCCGACGTCGCGCAGACCTATTTCCTGATCCGGCGGCTGGACGGCGAAGCCCTGCTCTACGACCACACGATTGCCCTGCGCCGAATGAGCCTGGATCTGGTCGAGACCCGCTTTCGCGAAGGCGACATCAGCGAACTCGACGTCGCGCGGGCCCGGTCCGAACTCGCCTCGGCGCGCGCCGAGGCGCTCGGCGTCGAGCGGCAACGCGCCGCCGCCGAGCATGGACTGGCGCTGCTGCTGGGACAGCCACCCGCGAACTTTTCCCTGCCGCGGCGGCCCCTGGCCAGGATTCCGGTGGCCATCCCGGCCGGACTGCCCTCCTCCCTGCTTGAAAGGCGCCCCGACATCGCCGCCGCCGAAAGAGCGCTGGCGCCCGCCAATGCCCGGATCGGCGCCGCCCAGGCCGCCCTGTTCCCGCAACTGGCCCTGACCGGCACCTTCGGCTTCGAATCGTCCGAACTGGACGAACTGCTGCGCTGGTCGAGCCGCGGCTTCCTGCTCGGCCCGCTGCTGGGAACGGCGCTGACGCTGCCGATCTTCGACGGCGGACGGCGCCAGGCCGGCGTGGACCGCGCCCGTGCCCGCTACGAGGAAGACGTGGCCCTGTACCGGCAGAGCGTGCTCAAGGCCTTCGATGAAGTCGAGGATGGCCTGTCCGCGCTGCGCCTGCTGGGCGAACAGACCGAAGCGCAGGATACGGCCGTGGCCGCCGCGATCCACGCGGCGGAACTCTCGAAAAACCAATATGAAGCCGGGTCGGTCAGCTATCTGGAAGTCATCGACGCCGATCGCGACGTGCTGCGGCACCGGCGCACCCTCGTGCAGCTGGACGGCCTGCGCGCGCAGGCGGCCGTCCAGCTCATCCGGGCGATCGGCGGTGGCTGGGACGCGTCCTGATTGTCGCAAGAGGCCGTCACGCTGCTAAAATTTCTGGTTCACTTTTGACAAGACACCGACCAGACTCCGCCATCATGCCGCATACCGCCCTCCAGAACCTCATCGAAACCGCCTGGGAAGACCGCGCGTCCCTGAACCCCGGCCAGGCGCCCGACGCCCTGCGCCAGGCCGTCGACCAAGTGATCGTCGGGCTGGACGACGGCACGCTGCGCGTCGCGGAAAAGACCGACGGCCAATGGCTGGTCCACCAGTGGATCAAGAAGGCCGTGCTGCTGTCCTTCCGGCTGGCGGACAACCGCGTCATGGGCCAGGCGCCCCAGCTGTACTACGACAAGGTGCCGCTGAAGTTCCAGGACTACGGCCCGGACGATTTCCAGCGCGGGGGCTTCCGCGTGGTGCCGACCGCCACGGTGCGGCGCGGCGCCTACATCGCGCCCGACGCGGTGCTGATGCCCTCCTACGTCAACATCGGCGCGCGCGTGGGCGCGGGCACGATGGTGGACACCTGGGCGACGGTGGGTTCGTGCGCGCAGATCGG
>CBFGXR010000550.1:0-1539 GCA_965652675.1 uncultured Castellaniella sp. | reverse complement strand
CAACCACGTCGCCATTCTCGGCATGGACCAGCGGCAGCGCACCGAGATCGGCGCCATCTCCAACGCCATCAAGGACTGTCTGCGCTGCGGCAAATGCAAGCCGGTCTGCGCCACCCACGTGCCGCGCGCCAACCTGCTCTATTCGCCGCGCAACAAGATCCTGGCGACCTCGCTGCTGATCGAAGCCTTCCTCTACGAGGAACAGACCCGGCGCGGCGTCAGCATCCGCCACTGGGAGGAATTCGAGGACGTCGGCGACCACTGCACCCTGTGCCACAAGTGCTTCAATCCCTGTCCGGTGGACATCGACTTCGGCGACGTGTCCATGGAAATGCGCGCCCTGCTGCGCCGCATGGGGAAAAAATCCTTCAATCCCGGCACGGCGGCCTCGATGTTCTTCCTGAACGCCAAGGATCCGCGCGTCATCAAGGCCACCCGCACCGCCATGATCGGCATGGGCTACAAGGCCCAGCGCCTGGCCCACGACCTGCTGGCGCCCGTGGCGAAGAAACAGGTGGCCCTGCCGCCCGCCACCGTGGGCAAGGCCCCGGTCCGCGAACAGGTGATCCACTTCGTCAACAAGAAGATGCCCGGCGGCCTGCCCAAGCAGACCGCCCGCAAGCTGCTGGACATCGAAGACCCGCACATCATCCCGATCATCCGCGACCCGGCCGCCACCGCGCCCGACACCGAGGCCGTGTTCTATTTCCCGGGCTGCGGGTCGGAGCGCCTGTTTTCCCAGGTGGGCCTGGCGACCCAGGCCATGCTGTGGCACGTGGGCGTGCAGACCGTGCTGCCGCCCGGCTACCTGTGCTGCGGCTATCCGCAGCGCGGCAACGGCCTGACCGACAAGGCCGAGCAGATGGTGACGGACAACCGCGTGCTGTTCCACCGCATGGCCACGACGCTGAACTACCTGGACATCAAGACCGTGGTGGTCAGCTGCGGCACCTGCTACGACCAGCTCGAAAGCTACCAGTTCGACAAGATCTTCCCCGGCTGCCGGCTGATCGACATCCACGAATACCTGCTGGAAAAGGGCGTGGACATCGCCGGGGTGCAGGGCGTGCGCTACATCTACCACGACCCCTGTCACACCCCCATGAAGCAGCAGGACCCGATGAAGACGGTGAAATCCCTGCTGGGCGCGGACAAGGCCATCAAGACCGACCGCTGCTGCGGCGAATCGGGCACGCTGGCGGTGTCGCGGCCGGACGTCTCCACCCAGATCCGCTTCCGCAAACAGGAAGAACTGGCGAAGAACACCGCCGCCATCCGCGCCGACGGCTTCCAGGGCGAAGTGAAGATGGTGACGTCCTGCCCGTCCTGCCTGCAGGGCCTGTCGCGCTACGAGCAGGACACGGGGCTGTCGGCCGACTACATCGTGGTGGAAATGGCCAGGCACCTGCTGGGCGAGCACTGGATGCTGGACTACGTGAAGGCCGCCAACGCGGGCGGCATCGAACGGGTGCTGGTGTAATCCGCGCGGGGAGCGTGGACCGGGGCCGGAGGATCAGGCCTCCGGTCCGGTTTCGAACT
>CBFGXR010000549.1:0-1543 GCA_965652675.1 uncultured Castellaniella sp. | reverse complement strand
GAGCGCGGCCGAGCGCCAGCAGGAGCTCGACAACAACGTGCAGGGCATCCTGGGCTACGTGGTGCGCTGGATCGACCAGGGCGTGGGCTGCTCGAAGGTCCCCGACATCCACGACGTGGGCCTGATGGAAGACCGCGCCACGCTGCGGATCTCCAGCCAGCACATCGCCAACTGGCTGCTGCACGGCATCGCCACCCGCGCGCAGGTCGAAGAAACCCTGCGCCGCATGGCCGCCGTGGTGGACAAGCAGAACGCCGGCGACGACGCCTACGAACCGATGGACGGCCATTTCGACACATCCTGCGCCTTCAAGGCCGCCAGCGACCTGATCTTCAAGGGCCTGGAACAGCCCAACGGCTACACCGAGCCGCTGCTGCACCACTGGCGCCAGGTGAAGAAGGCGGAACTGGCCGCCAAGGCCTGATGCCCGGGCCGGATCGCCGATCCGGCGCCCCATCAGAACTCAGGCGTCGCCCCAGACCTCGCGGGCGGTCTCGACCACCAGCCGCAGCTTGGCGCGCTGATCCTCGACGGCCACGTTGTTGCCGTGCACCGTGCTCGAGAAGCCGCATTGCGGCGAAAGCGCGAGCTGTTCCAGGGGCGCGTGCTTGGCCGCCTCGTCGATGCGGCGCTTGAGGTCGTCCTTGGATTCGAGGGCGCCGAACTTGGTCGTGACCAGGCCCAGCACCACGATCTTGCCGCGCGGCAGGAAGCGCAGGGGCCGGAAATCGCCGCTGCGGTCGTCGTCGTATTCCATGAAATACGCGTCCAGGTGCATTTCCGACAGCAGGGCCTCGGCCACCGGCTCGTAGTTGCCCTCGGCCGCATAGGTGCTCTTGAAATTGCCGCGGCACAGGTGCATGGCCAGCACCATGCCCTCGGGCTTGCGCGCCACCACCCGGTTGATGAAGCGAGCGTAGCGGTGCGGCAGTTCGTTCGGATCGTCGCCGCGCGCCTTGGCCGCCTCGCGCATGCGCCCGTCGCACAGATAGGCCAGGTTGGTGTCGTCCATCTGCACGTAGCGGCAGCCGGCGTCGTACAGGCTGCGCAGTTCCTGCCCGTAGGCCTCGGCCACGTCCTCGTAGAACTCGGGGTCGAGTTCGGGATAGGCCACGGCGTCGATGCCGGCGCGCCCGCCCCGGAAATGCAGCATGGTGGGCGAGGGGATGGTGACCTTGGGCGTATGGCCCGCCGAAACCTGGCTCGCCAGGTACTCGAAATCGGCGCGCTGGATGTCGCGCGCATGGCGCACCTTGCCGGTCACGAGGATCGACGGCGGCGCCAGGTGTTCCTTGCCGTCCGGCCCCGTCACGACCTTGGGATCGTCGGTGGTCACGCCGTCGAGCTGCCGCAGGAAATCCAGGTGGAAGTACGTGCGGCGGAATTCGCCGTCCGTCACCGATTTCAGGCCGATGTCCTCCTGGAAGCGCACGACCTCGGCGATGGCGCGGTCCTCGACCGCGCGCAGGGCGGCGGCGTCGATCTCGCCCCGGGCGTGGCGATCGCGGGCCTCGAGCAGATAGACGGGCCGCAGGAAGCTGCC
>CBFGXR010000548.1:0-1543 GCA_965652675.1 uncultured Castellaniella sp. | reverse complement strand
CATCGCGCTGCTGCGCTACGTGCTGGCGCCGATGGTGCTGCCGGGCCTGTTCGCGGAACAGGCCTGGCGGCCCGGCCGTCCTTCGCCGCACCCGGGCACAGCCCCGGGCACACGGTCCCGGCCGGCCTGGTCCTATAATGAATACGGCGTCCCTGGCCTGCTGCTGGTCAGCCTGGTCGGGGCGGGCTGGATGATCCCCAAGGCGCTGGACGACGCCCTGACGGACTGGCGCGTGGCGGCGTTCAAATACCTGGGCCTGCCGGTCTGCGGCTGGGTGCTGCGGGCCTCGCTGCGGCGCTCCAACGTGGTCATCAAGCTCTTTTTCCTGGGCAATTTCTGCTGGATGGGCGCGATCGTGGGCATGACCTACCTGGACCAGCCCATCCGCCTGTGCAATGCCTATCTCCAGGACGACCAGGACTGGGCGGGCCGGGGCCTGATCGCCCTGGCCATCATCCTGCCGTCCTGCTGGCTGCTGGCCGAACTCAAGCCGGTCTGGCGCTTCCTCAATCGTTGAAAAAGGATCTCTCATGGAACAGGTGATGCGCGGGGCGGGGGACATGGACCGGGCAACCGGGGCAGACGACCGGGGCATGGCGCCGACCTGGAGACGCCGTACCGGCCGGCTGGACGCGATCCTGGCCGAGGCCGGCCGCGCGCTGCGGGTCCTGGACGGCACGGTTTCCCACGAGCGGGCCAATCCCGCGGGTCCGGCCGCCGCCGACGATCCGGCGCTGTCCGACGCCGAATCCCGGCATGCCGCAGGCCTGATGCGGGTCAACCACGTGGGCGAAATCTGCGCCCAGGCCCTGTACCGGGGCCAGGCGCTGCTGTGCCGGGACGAGGGCATCCGCCGGGTGCTGCTGCGGGCGGCCGAGGAAGAAGTCGATCATCTGGCCTGGTGCCGCCAGCGCCTGGACGAGCTCCACAGTCGTCCGAGCCTGCTCAATCCCCTGTGGTACGCCGGGTCCTTCGGCCTGGGCCTGGTCGCCAGCCGCGCCGGGATCCCCTACAACCTGGGTTTCATGGCCGAAACCGAGCGCCAGGTCGAAGAGCACCTGGACGGGCACCTGAGCGCCTTGCCGGACCATGACCGGCGTTCGCGGCGGATCGTCACGCGGATGCGCGACGACGAGATCGGCCACCGCACCACCGCCGAGGATCACGGCGCGGCGCCGTTGCCGGCGCCCGTGCGGGGCGCCATGCGCCTGATGTCCAAGGTCATGACCACCACGGCCTATAGGATCTGAGCGCTGGCTGAAAGAGGCTAGGTGCTTTCCCTGGTTTGTGATCGAAAAGCGACAAAACACGCGGTATTGTCTATTGACAACAAATTGATCTTGCGTCGCAGCAAGTTTTCTCTATATAATTTGCTTATCGGATGTCGAAACGTGATTGCAGCGGGAAAACCCCTAATCACGACGGCTCGGAACCCAGGTTCCTCGCAGCCCGACATGCCCAGGTTGTCTCCTCCACCCTCCTCCTTTGGTGGATTTAGCCCAGGATCCTCGGATCTTGGGCTTTTTTTTATCCCGAAGCGGCC
>CBFGXR010000547.1:0-1544 GCA_965652675.1 uncultured Castellaniella sp. | reverse complement strand
CCATGAACAGGGCATGGTTGACCACCACCACGTCGGCGTCCTGGGCATGGCGGCGCGCCTTCAGCAGGAAACAGTCGCGCACGTAGGGACAGTCCTGGCCCAGGCAGTTTTCGCGGGTCGAGGTGACCCGGTTCCAGATGTCGGCGGTTTCCGGCACCTCGGGCAGATCGGCGCGGTCGCCGCTGTCGCTTTCCCGCGTGAAGCGGCGGATGGCGCGCAACTGGGGCATTTCGTCGCGCGATTTCAGGCCGCGCTCGTCCTGCTCCAGGCGTTCCAGGTGGTAATGGCAGACGTAGTTGCCGCGTCCCTTGAGCAGCGCCACGTCCACCGGCAGGGCCAGGGCGGCGCGCAGGCGCGGGATGTCGCGGCGGAACAGCTGGTCCTGCAGGGTCCGGGTGCCGGTGGACACCAGAACCTTGCCGCCCGACAGGAAAGCGGGCGTCAGGTAGGCCCAGGTCTTGCCCGTGCCCGTGCCGGCCTCGGCGATCAGCACGCCGCCGCTGTCCAGCGTGGAGCGTATGGCTTCCGACAGTTCGAGCTGGGCCGCGCGCGGCACGTAGCCCGGCAGCTCTCGGGCCAGCGGGCCATCAGGGCCGAAGAGGTCGGCGAGGTCATCGGAAAACATGGTGCGGGGCGCGGCGTGAATGCGGTTCAACCTCCGGATGATACGCCAGGGAGCCCCGGCGGAACGGAGCGGGTATGGCAAAATGCGCCGCTTATACCGGTACTTCGCGACACACATGACCATGACCAGCCCCGACTCCCAGACCCATGCCGTCGATCCCGCCCGCGTCCTGCGGCTGCTGACGGCGGAACTCGACGCCCGCCCCGCCCAGGTCGCGGCGGCGGTGGACCTGCTGGACTCCGGCGCCACCGTGCCCTTCATCGCCCGCTACCGCAAGGAAGCCACCGGCGGGCTGGATGACACGGTGCTGCGCCAGCTGGAAGTGCGCCTGCTCTACATCCGCGAACTGGAAGGCCGCCGCGTGGCGATCCTGGACTCCATCGCCGGACAGGGCAAACTGGACGACGCCCTGCGGGGGCAAATCCTGGAAGCCGACAGCAAGCAGCGGCTGGAGGACCTGTACGCGCCCTACAAGCCGAAACGCCGCACGCGCGCCCAGATCGCCCGCGAGGCCGGCCTGGAGCCCCTGGCCGACGCCCTGCTGGCCGACGCCGGGGCCGACCCCGAAACCCTGGCGGCCAGCTACCTGAACGCCGAGGCCGGCTTCGCGGACGCGCGCGCCGCCCTGAACGGCGCGCGCGACATCCTGGCCGAACGCTTCGCGGAAGACGCCGCGCTGCTGGACACGCTGCGCACGGAACTCTGGAACACCGGCCGGATCACCGCCCAGGTCGTCGAAGGCAAGGAAACCGAGGGCGCGAACTTCCGCGACTGGTTCGACTTCAGCGAGGCCCTGCGCACCCTGCCCTCGCACCGCATCCTGGCGCTGCTGCGCGGCCGCCAGCAAGGCATCCTGGACCTGCGGCTGGGGCTGGATCCCGAACGCGAGGCCGAGACGCCGCACCCCTTCGTGGCGCGC
>CBFGXR010000546.1:0-1545 GCA_965652675.1 uncultured Castellaniella sp. | reverse complement strand
TCGCGGAAGTCCGCCGCGACATGGCGGTGGCCACCTACGAAAGGGACATCCAGACGGCGTTCCGGGAAGTGTCGGACGCCCTGTCCTCGCGCCAGTGGCTGGCCGAACAGATGGAGATCCAGGCCCGCATGGCGCGGACCCAGGCCGAACGCGCGGCGCTGGCGCAACTGCGCTACGACAGCGGGGCCGCGCCCTATCTGGAGGTGCTCGACGCCCAGCGCGACCTGCTGACCGCCCAGCAGCAATGGGTGCAGGTCCGCGGCGCCTGGCTGTCCAGCCAGGTGGCCCTGTTCGCCGCCCTGGGCGGCGGGTCGGACCCGGCGCCGGCCGATCCCCGGACCTCCGCCCCGAAGGCCGGGATTGCAAACTGAACATCGAATCGACCATGAACCTGACCGAAAAAATCAAGAAACGACTCCCGCTGATCCTCGTCGTCGCCGTGGCGGCCGGCGCCTACGGCGTCTGGCGCGGCACCCAGGACCGGGGCCCCGGCCCCGGCTTCATGCAGGGCAACGGCCGCATCGAGGCGACCGAGATCGACATCGCCACCAAGCTGCCCGGCCGGGTCGACCGGATCCTGGTCGACGAGGGCGACTTCGTCAAGGCCGGCCAGGTCCTGGCCGTCATGAACCTGGATTCCCTGCAGGCCCAACTCGACGAGGCCAGTGCCCGCCAGCGCCAGGCCGGGCATGCCGTCGCCGCCGCCCAGGCGCAGGTCGCCCTGCGGGAAAGCGACGTCGCCACGCAGCAAGCCGTCGTCAAGCAGCGCGAAAGCGATCTGTTCGCCGCCCGGCAGCGTCTGAACCGCTCGCGCTCCCTCGCCCAGCGCGGGGCCGCGTCGCAGCAGGAACTGGACGACGACCAGGCCCGGCTGCACAGCGCCGAGGCCGGCCTGGCGGCGGCCAAGGCCCAGGTCGTCTCCGCCCGGGCGGGCGTGTCGGCGGCCCGGGCCGACCTGGTGGGCGCGGAATCCGCCGTCGCGGCGGCGGCGGCGACGACGGCCCGCATCGAGGCCGACCTGAGGGACGCCAGCCTGAAGGCCCCGCGCGACGGCCGCATCCAGCTGCGCGTGGCCCAGCCCGGCGAAGTCCTGGGCGCCGGCGGCCGGGTGCTGAACATGCTGGACCTGGCCGACGTCTCCATGACCTTCTTCATGCCCGAGGCCGCCGCCGGGCGCCTGGCGATGGGCAGCGAGGTCCGCATCGTCCTGGACGCCGCGCCCGCGTACGTGATTCCGGCCGAAGTCTCCTTCGTGGCCAGCCAGGCGCAGTTCACGCCGAAAACGGTGGAAACCGCCAGCGAGCGCCAGAAGCTGATGTTCCGCGTCAAGGCCCGCCTGCCGGTCGAGCTGCTGCTGCAGCACCTAGAGCAGGTCAAGACCGGCCTGCCGGGCGTGGCCTGGGTGCGCACCGATCCCGCGCGGCCCTGGCCCGAATCCCTGGCCGTGCGCCTGCCCGATGTCCAGCGGACCGAGTAGGCCCCCATGACAGCGCCTGCCTTCGCGGCCCGGGTCCGGGGACTGAGCCACCATTATGGAAAAACCCG
>CBFGXR010000545.1:0-1547 GCA_965652675.1 uncultured Castellaniella sp. | reverse complement strand
ACGTTGATGATCTCGGCGATCCCGGCGCAGGCGTTGTGCAGCACGTCGTCGGCCGAGGTCCGGGCCCTGGAGACGGCCGGCATGGATCATTTCGACATCCCGGCCTTCCTCCGCAAGCAGGCCGACTGACCCGGCCCGCCTCGCGCGCAACCTCACATCGCGGCTGTCGTACAGCAGTTCGCGGCGCCTGGCGCGTCTTCCCCTGCCCCTGGGGGAAGGCGCGCCTTCGCTTTTTCTGGATGATCCGGAGATTTCCTTGCACATGCGTCCGACTGTGTTGCATTCGGCTATCGTGGAAAACCCGGATATTGATTACAATGCGTGAGATCAGGCACTGCGGGACGCGTTCCGCAAGGCCCTCTTTACGTCGACGAAGAATTCCATGCTCCTGCAGCGCACCATCAAACAATCCGTGTCCACCACCGGGGTCGGTGTGCATTCCGGCCGCCGTGTGGAAATCACCCTGCGTCCGGCCGAGCCCAATACCGGCATCGTGTTCCATCGCGTGGACCTGCCCGAAATCGTGGACCTGCCCGCGCGCGCCGACGCCGTGGGCGACACCCGCATGGCCTCGGTCCTGCAGCAGGGCTCCGTGCGCGTGTCCACCGTCGAACACCTGATGTCGGCCCTGGCCGGGCTGGGCGTGGACAATCTGCACGTCGACCTCGACGCCGAGGAAGTCCCCATCATGGACGGCAGCGCGGCGACCTTCGTCTATCTGCTGCGCAGCGCCGGCCTGGTCGAACAGGCCGCGCCGAAACGCTTCCTGCGGGTGCTGAAACCCGTCGAGGTCCGCGAAGGCGAAGGCCCGGCCGCCAAATGGGCGCGGCTGGAACCCTACGACGGCTTCGCCCTGTCCTTTTCGATCGATTTCCGGCATCCCGCCATCGATTCCACGGCCAATGCGGCCGAAATCGACTTCGCCCGGGACTCCTACGTCAAGACCATCGCCCGCGCGCGTACCTTCGGCTTCGCCAGCGAGGTCGAGGCCCTGCGCTCCATGGGCCTGGCGCGCGGCGGCAGCCTGGACAACGCCATCGTCATGGACGAATACCGCGTCCTGAACGCCGACGGGCTGCGCTACGACGACGAATTCGTGAAACACAAGATCCTCGACGCCATCGGGGATCTGTACCTGGCCGGCAAGCCGCTCGTGGCGCGCTACGTCGCCTGCAAGTCCGGCCACGGCCTGAACAACCAGTTGGTGCGCGCCCTGCTGGCCCGGCAGGACTGCTGGGAACTGGTCAGCTACGAATCGCGCGACACCGCGCCCGCCGCCTTCACCCGCGACTGGCAACTCGCCTGATCGCCGCGCGGCGGTTTCTTTCGGGCGTGCGCGTTGCCGCCTTCAGAACGGGGGCGGCGCTCTGAAAATCCTTTACGAGCGATGATGGCGCAGCAGCCGGCCGATGGCGTCGGCCAGCGGGCCGGGCGCCACCTGGCGCCCCAGATCCTCGAAGGACCGCAAGGCGTCTTCTCCCAGGGGTTGGGCTTCCCGCCGGGGCTTTTGTGTCCAGGTCCGGCCCATGGCGGCGTCGATCCGGACG
>CBFGXR010000544.1:0-1548 GCA_965652675.1 uncultured Castellaniella sp. | reverse complement strand
GAACTGCTGTCTATCGGCGGAACAGGCATGAGCGTGATGGAAATGAGCCATCGCGGCAAGCACTACAGCCGCATCCGCGACGAGGCCGAGGCCGATCTGCGCGCCCTGCTGGCGGTGCCGGACGACTTCGAAGTGCTGTTCATGCAGGGCGGCGCCTCGGCCCAGAACGCCATCGTGCCGCTGAATCTGATCGGCCGCGCCGGCCTGGGCCGGGCGGACTACGTGCTGAGCGGCCACTGGGCGCGCAAGTCCTTCAACGAGGCCGCGCGCTACGGCGACATCGCCGTCGCCGCCGCGGCTGAATCCGAAACCGTCGTGGACGGTCGTGCCTTCGGCCCCTGGTGCTGGTTGCCGGAACAGTCGGAATGGCGGGTCCGCCGCGACGCGGCCTACCTGCACCTGTGCGCTAACGAGACCATCGGCGGGGTCGAACAGCCCGTCATGCCCGACATGGCCGCGCTGGGGGCGCCCGACGTGCCGCTGGTGGCGGACATGTCGTCCAACATCCTGTCCCGGCCCATCGATTTCTCGCGGGTGGGCATGGTCTACGCCGGGGCGCAGAAGAACGCCGGCCCGGCCGGGGTGACGCTGACTTTCGTGCGCAAGGATCTGATCGGCCATGCGCTGCCGCATTGCCCCTCGGTGTTCGACTACGCCAACGTGGCTGGCGCCCAGTCCATGTTCAACACGCCGCCGACCTACGCCATCTACGTGGCGGGCCTGGTCTTCAAGTGGCTGCTGCGCCAGGGCGGGGTGGCGGCGATGGACGCCGCCAGCGAGGCCAAGTCGCGCGCCCTGTACGACTACCTGGATGGCTCCGATCTGTATGAAAACCGCATCGCGCCGGCCTGCCGTTCGCGCATGAACGTGCCGTTCTTCCTGCGCGACGAATCGCTGAACGCCGCCTTCCTGGCCGAAGCCGAGGCCGCCGGACTGCTGGCTCTGAAGGGCCACAAGGCTGTGGGCGGCATGCGGGCCTCGCTGTACAACGCCATGCCCATGGAAGGCGTGCGGGCCCTGATCGACTTCCTCAAGGACTTCGAGGCCCGCCATGGCGGATGACACCCTCCAGTCCCGGCTGGAGCCCCTGCGCGAACGCATCGACGCGTTGGACACGCAGATCCTGGACCTGCTCAACCAGCGCGCCCGCGCGGCCCTGGAAGTCGGCGAGGTCAAAAAAGCCTTCGACGCCGCCGGGCCGATCCTCAAGCCCGAGCGCGAGGCCCTGATCATCCGGCGCCTGCAGGCGGACAACGGCGGGCCGATTCCGGAAGAAGCCGTCGCCGCCATCTGGCGCCAGATCATCTCCACCTGTAGGGGCCTGGAAAGCGTGCTGACCGCCGCTTTCCTGGGGCCGCAGGGTTCGTTTTCCGAACAGGCGGCCTACGAGCATTTCGGCCATGCCATCACCGGACTGCGCTGCGAGTCCTTCGACGAGGTCTTCCGCGCCGTCGAAGCCGGCCAGGCGGACGTCGGCATGGTGCCGGTGGAAAATTCCACCGAGGGCGCCGTCAACCGCAGCCTGGACCTGCTGCTGAATTCCTCGCT
>CBFGXR010000543.1:0-1555 GCA_965652675.1 uncultured Castellaniella sp. | reverse complement strand
CCGCAGCAGGCTGGCGTCGGCGCCATAGGTCAGCCAGGCGTCGGCGATGTCGGCGACCAGCGCCAGCCGGGTGGCGCGCGCCGCCGCCTCGCTGGCGAAATAGCGATTGAGCTGGGCCTTGCTCAGCGACCGGACGCGGCCGAACAGATCGACCTCGTAGGACAGGCCGGTCTGTGCGCGCCAGAGCGTGGTGGTGGCGCCCGTGTCGGCCGAGTCTCCGGCCGTGTCGGCGGTGCGCTGGCGGTTGGCGCCCAGGCCGGCCGTCAGTTCCGGAAAGCGGTCGGCGCGCGCGTTCCGTTGCATCGCGCGCGCCTGCTTCACGCGCGCGGCGGCCGCCCGCAGGTCCTGATTCGCCCGCATGGCCCGTTCCTGCAGGGCATCCAGTGCCGGGTCCCTGAAAATGGCCCACCAGCGGCCCCGTGCCAGATCGTCGGCCGGCTGGGCCTGCTTCCAGCGCTGCCGCTCGGCGGCACTCAGGCGGGCTTCCTTGAAGGCACCGGGCATTTCGACGGCGGGCCGTTCGTATTTGGGGCCGACGGCGCATCCGGCGAGCAGGGCGGCCAGCAGGCCCGACACGGCGGCGAGAGAGAGGCGTTCGATCATGAGCGGATTTCCACTGTGGTGTTCGTGGCGGGGACGAAGGCGTCGGGGGCTGCCGGTTCGGCATGCCGGACCGGGGAGGATCGGCCGGCGAGCCGGCGCAGCAGCGTGTAGAACACCGGGGTCAGGTACAGGCCGAACGCGGTGACGCCCAGCATGCCGAAGAAGACGGCGATCCCCATCGCATGGCGCATTTCCGCCCCCGCGCCGGTGGACAGCACCAGGGGCACGATCCCCATGATGAAGGCGATGGAGGTCATCAGGATGGGACGCAGGCGCAGACGGCTGGCTTCCCGGGCGGCCTGTGCCGCGGACATCCCCTGCGCTTCCAGTTCGCGGGCGAATTCGACGATCAGGATGGCGTTCTTGCAGGCCAGGCCGACCAGCACCATGAGTCCGATCTGGGTGAAGATATTGTTGTCGCCCCGGGTCAGCCAGACGCCGGCCAGGGCGGCGAGCGCGCTCATGGGGACGATCAGGATGACCGCCAATGGCAATGTCAGGCTTTCGTAGAGCGCGGCGAGCACCAGGAAGACCAGCAGGACGCTGATGGGGAACACCCAGATCCCGGCGTTGCCGGCCAGAATCTGCTGGTAGGTCAGGTCCGTCCATTCGAACTTGATGCCCTTGGGCAGTGTGTCCGCCGCGATGCGTTCGGCGGCCGCCTGGGCCTCGCCGGACGAATAGCCGGGCGCGGGGCCGCTGTTGATGTCGGCGGCCGTGTAGCCGTTGTAGCGCACCACCATCTCCGGGCCGTACGTCGGCGTCAGGGACACCAGAGAGCCCAGCGGCACCATGGCGCCCGAATCGCTGCGTGTCTTCAGACGGAGAATGTCCTCCGGGCTGGACCGGAAGGGCGCGTCGGCCTGGGCCTTGACCTGGTAGACGCGTCCGAAGTGGTTGAATTCGTTGATGTAGAGCGAACCCAGGTAGATCTGCATGGTGTCGAACACGT
>CBFGXR010000542.1:0-1559 GCA_965652675.1 uncultured Castellaniella sp. | reverse complement strand
CGCTGGTGCTCTCGGCCAAGGCCGTGGGCCGCGAGGAGGCCTGGTCCACCAACTCCGACCTGTCCCGCGTCTGGGTGCGTGCCCCCCGCGCCCCGCAGAACCTGACCGCGTCCAATCCGGCGCTCGACGCCGGCCCGGTGTTCAGCGCCGACGGCCGCACGCTCTACTACCGCGCCATGAAGCGCCCGGGCTTCGAGGCCGACCGCCTGGCCCTGATGGCGATGGACCTGGCCAGCGGCGAGACCCGCGAGATCGCGCCCGGCTGGGACCGCTCCGCCAGCAACATCACCCTCTCGGCCGATGGCCGTGCCATCTACACCACCACCTCCGACGTGGGCACGTACGCGCTGTACCGCGTGGACATCGCCAGCGGCGAAGCCACGAAGATCGTCGGCAACGGCACCGTCGGCGGCTCGGCACCGCGTAGACGAGTCCGCCGTAGGCGCCCAGCAGGTCCAGGCCCAGCTCGTCGGTGAACAGGTGGTACTTCAGCAGGTAGAGCAGCAGCAGGGCCTTCATGCCGTAGAACGAGAAGCGTTCCCACATCTCGGTGAAGAAGCACACGTACAGGCCCTTGGGATGGCCCAGGAAATCGCTGCGGACGGACGGGGTGGCTGGGGTCACGGCAAGGCTCCGCGGGAGGTCGGGCGAGTATAGGGCGGGGCGGGCCGGATGGCTTTGCGGTTCCGCGGCGGCCTGCCTACCATGGCGGCTGGTTCCCGAGGATCCCGACATGGCCCTGCGTCCCCTGTTCGCCGCGCTGCTCGCGCCCGCCCTGGCCCTCCCGGCCGCCCACGCCGCCGACGGCCTGGACATCCGCGACCTGGTCACCTTCGACCGCGTCTCCTCGCCCACGCTCTCGCCCGACGGCCGGCACCTGGTGCTGGTGGTGCGCGAGGTGGACTTCGAAGCCGACAAGGCGAGCACCGGCCTGTGGCTCGAAGACCTGCGCGCCCGCGACGCGGCGCCGCCGGTGCGCTTCACCGCCGAGGGCCAGGGCGCCAGCAGCCCGGTGTTCTCGCCGGATGGCCGCGAGGTGTATTTCCTGTCCTCGAAATCCGGCCGCTCGCAGGTGTGGAAGCAGGCCATCGGCAGCGACGAAGCCGTGCAGCTCACCGATTACCCGGTGGACGTGGGCACCTTCAGGCTCTCGCCGGACGGCAAGGCGCTGGCGCTGACCTTCGACGTGTTCACCGAGTGCGGCACGCTGGCCTGCACCCGGGAGCGACTTGACGCGCGCGAGCAGCAGAAGGCCACCGGCGTCGTGTACGACCGCCTGTTCGTGCGCCACTGGGACACCTGGAAGGACGGCCGCCGCGGCCAGCTCTTCGTGGCGGGCCTGGGCGAGGACGGCAAGGCCGCCGGCGAACCGGTGCGCGTGAGCGCCGGCGTGGACGGCGACGTGCCGGCCAAGCCCTTCGGCGGCAAGGACGACTACGCCTGGGCGCCCGACGGCCAGTCGCTGGTGCTCTCGGCCAAGGCCGTGGGCCGCGAGGAGGCCTGGTCCACCAACTACGACCTGTGGCGCGTGTGGGTGCGTGCCCGCCGCGCCCCGCAGA
>CBFGXR010000541.1:0-1559 GCA_965652675.1 uncultured Castellaniella sp. | reverse complement strand
TCGGTGGCTTTTGACGACCAGGGTGAAATGGTGCCCGGCCGGGGGGCGACGACCGCTACGTCGTCATTTCCCGGGACGTCACTCAGCGCCACGAAAGCGAGCAGATGCTGCGCAAGTTTTCCCTGGCGGTGGCGCAGAGTCCGGTGTCCATCATGATCCTGGACGCGGCCTACCGCATCGAATACGTCAACGAGGCCTACGGCCGCTTGAGCGGCTACACCAACCAGGAACTGCTGGGGCGCAGCCCCTCCGACCTGTGGTCCCCCCGCATGCCGGAATCGACCGTGCTCGGCATGAACGCCCAGGTCGCCCGGGGCGAGCCCTGGCAGGGCGAAGTGATCAGCCTCGGCAAGGCCGGGCAGGAATTCACGGAAGCCGTGCTGATCTATCCGGTGCGCGACGCCGACGGGGTCATCACCAACTACCTGTCGCTCAAGGAAAACATCACCGAAAAGAAACAGGCCGCCGCCCGCATCCAGCAGCTGTCGCATTACGACCAGTTGACCGGACTGCCCAACCGCACCCTGCTGCACGAGCATTTCCAGTACGCCAGCCGGCAATTCCGCGCGCTGGCCGTCCTCTGGATCGATCTGGACCGGTTCAAGGACATCAACGATTCCCTGGGCCACCAGGCCGGCGACGCCCTGCTGCAGGAAATGGCCCATCGCCTGCGCACGGCCCTGCGGGCGCAGGACGTGCTGTCGCGTCTGTCGGGCGACGATTTCCTGGCCATCCTGCCGGGCGCCGGCCAGCAGGAAGCGGCCCGCGGGGCGCAGGCGGTGCTGGATGCCGTGGCGCTGCCGCTGCGGCTGGACGGCCAGGAAATCTTCGTGACGGCATCCGTGGGCATCGCGCTGTTCCCGTCCGACGCCGACGAGCTGGACGTCCTGCTGAAGCACGCCGAGACCGCCATGTACCGGGCCAAGTCCGACGGCCGCAACGGCAGCTGCTTCTTCACCCCCGAAATGCAGGCCCGGTCCGCCCGGCTGATCGCGCTGGGCCATGCCCTGAAGCAGGCGCAGCAGCGGGGCGAACTGCGGCTGGTCTACCAGCCGCAACTGCGCCTGTCGGAACAGCGCATCTTCGGCGCGGAGGCGCTGCTGCGATGGGATTCCCCCCGATGGGGGGCGGTCAGCCCGGCCGAATTCATTCCGATCGCCGAATCGTCCGGCCTGATCGTGCCCATCGGGGACTGGGTGCTGCGCACCGCCTTGCGGCAGATTCGGGCCTGGCTGGATCGCGGCCTGTCCGACCTGGTCGTCGCCGTGAATCTGTCGGCGGTGCAGTTCGACCAGCCCGATCTGCCCGACCGGATCGGCCAGCTGCTGGAAGAGGCGGGCGTGCCGCCCCGTTGCCTGGAACTGGAACTGACGGAAGCGGCCGCCATGAAGACCCCGGAAACCGCCGCGCAGAAAATCCAGGATCTGCATCAGCGCGGCATCCGCCTGGCGATCGACGACTTCGGCACGGGCTATTCGTCGCTCAGCTATCTCAAGCGCTTCAAGATCCACGAGCGCATCGTGCCGGGCGGCCTGCTGCTGATCGCCTCGCCCTATACC
>CBFGXR010000540.1:0-1560 GCA_965652675.1 uncultured Castellaniella sp. | reverse complement strand
ACCGCCTGTTCCTGGTCACCCAGACCGGCGCGCGGACCGCCATCGACGGCCTGCCGGCGGCCTACGACCGGGGTCAGAACGGCCTGCTGGACGTGGCCCCCTCGCCGGACTTCGCCCGGGACCGCCTGCTGTACTTCACCCGCGTGGCACCCGAGGATGGCGGCGGCGCGCTGGTCCTGACCCGCGCCCGGCTGGAGGAATCCGGCGGCCACGCACGCCTGCGAAACCTGGAGACCCTGTGGCGCCAGCAACCCGCCAGCCGGGGCGGACAGCCGGGCGGCATCATCGCCTTCGCGCCCGACGGCAGGCACCTGTTCCTGAGCGTCGGCGACCGGATGGAGCCCGAAACGGCCCAGGATCCCGATGCCACCCGGGGCAAGATCCTGCGCCTGAATCCGGACGGCTCCGCGCCATCGGACAACCCCATGGCCGGACAGCCCGGCATCCGCGCGCTGACCTGGAGCACGGGCCATCGCAATCCCTACGGCCTGGCCTTCGCCCCGGACGGCGCGCTCTGGGAACACGAAATGGGGCCGCGCGGCGGCGACGAACTGAACCGCATCCGGCGCGGCGGAAACTACGGCTGGCCGGAAGTCTCGAACGGCGACCAGTACAGCGGCTGGCCCATCCCCCGACACGCCACCCGCCCGGAATTCGACGCGCCCGCGCTCTACTGGACACCGGTGATCGCGCCAGCCGGACTGGTCTTCTACCAGGGCGCGGAATTCCCCGCCTGGCGGGGCTCGGCCCTGATCGGCGGCCTGCGCGCCGAGGGCCTGGTACGCGTGACGTTCAATGCGGACGGCAATACCCGTCAGGCGGACCGTTGGCCGCTGGGCCGGCGCATTCGCGACGTGGCGGTGGCGACCGACGGCGCGGTCTGGGTGATCGAGGACGGCGCCGACGCGGGATTGCTGCGGCTCACGAGAAAGTGAGCCGGACACCGACACAGCCCCGATCCAGGCTGCTTCATCGAATAGGCGACAGCGCAGTCACTCTGTCCAACACGGCCTGACACGCTGTAATCAAGTCCGCCACGATCCGGTCATCCACATTCAGATCCCCTTCATACTCGCCCAGGTTCCGAATGTTGTGACATTTCGCCAGCACACGCCAGACCTCCGGACCAAGACCCAGCGTATCCGACAAGAGTTGAAACACGACATACCGATTCGCGGCGCGATAGCCATGCCAACGTAATGCGGCAAGACACAAGGCGTGAGCCGCGTTATAGGCCAGGTCAAATCGGCTTTCAACCGCAAGGGCGGGATTCAGCGCGTCGCGAAGCCTGGCACCCGCCGAACGCTTCAGACCCTCGAACTCATTGGCATCGGGCCGCTCCTCCCGCAAGGGTCTGCCTGGCCCCACCAGACTTTCAAATGCCGAGGTCATCCGCCCCTCCTATGATCCAGGTCTTGGGCTGCGCCAGGACACGAGTCAGGAAGGATTCTACGCGTGCCAGACGCTGATGAAACTCGGACGTGGACAGAATGGTCGGGTTCACTTCCCGGCCCAGGACCATGCCGACATTGCCCAACACGGCAAACACCGTGGCATAGT
>CBFGXR010000539.1:0-1561 GCA_965652675.1 uncultured Castellaniella sp. | reverse complement strand
AGGGCCGCCAGCAGGTTGCGCTGCTGCAGGGAAGGCTGACGCCCCCCCCGGATCAGCTGGGTGAGCTGGACGACGAACTCGATCTCGCGGATGCCGCCTTCGCCCAGCTTGATGTTGTGGCGGGTGTCCAGCCCCTTGCGGGCCTGGACGCGGCGCTGCCAGTCCATGCGGATGCGCTCGCGCAGGCCGCGCAGGGCCGACAGCGCGTCGAAGTCGAAATACTTGCGGTACACGAAGGGCCGCCGCAGGGATTCGACGTCGCGCGCCTGGGCGGCGAAGGCCGTTTCGTCGAACAGCGGGCAGGGGATCAGCCGGGCCTTGAGCCAGGCGTAGCGTTCCCATTCCCGGCCCTGGACCACCAGGTAGTTTTCCAGTGCGGCCAGGCTCCAGGCCAGCGGTCCGCTGTCGCCGTCGGGACGCAGGCGCAGGTCGGTGCGAAAGACGATGCCGTCGGCGTCGGGCTCCGACAGGATCGGCATCATCAGCCGGCAGACCTTGCCGTAGAACTCGTGGTGGCTGATGCGCCGCCGGCCGTCGGTCTCGCCTTCCTCGTCGTAGAGCATGATCAGGTCGATGTCGGACGAGACGTTCAGTTCCTTGCCGCCCAGCTTGCCCATGCCCAGGATCAGCATGTCCTGGGGTGCGCCGGTGTCGGGATGGCGGGGGACCCCATGGGTCTCCATCAGCGTGTGCATGGCGCAGGCGTAGGCCTCGCCCACCGCCAGGTCGGCCAGGTGCGACATGGCCGACACGACTTCGTGCAGGGGCGCCAGCCCGGCGACGTCGCGCACCGTCAGCGTGGCGAAGGCCCGGGCGCGCAGCCGCCGCAGGGCGCGACGCAGGTCGGCCTGGGGGATCGGCCGGGCCGCGCCGGGGCCGAGCAGTTCCGCGTACCAGTCGGTCAGGGTCTTGCGGGTGACGGGCTGGGCGGCGTCGGCCGCCAGGCGGGACTCCAGGCCCGGATGGGCCGTCAGGCAGCGCCTGAGCGCGCCGGACCATTGCAGGGCGGGCTTGAATATAATGGTCTCGGACATGGGCATTGCCTGCGGTGGGCGGGACCGGCCGGGCGCGGCGCGGGCTCCGGAGATTGCCAAAGGGCCCCTAACATACTGCAAAAGGTGGCATGCGCCAATTCATTTCACGCCATGGCTCCACCTGGGGGCGCCGGCTGTTCGCGGTCGTCGTCGGCCTGTACTTCTGCCTCGGAATCGCCTTGTTGGCCTTGCGGTATGCCGTGCTGCCGCAGATCGACGCCTGGCGTCCCCGCATCGCTGCGCAACTGTCCGACGCGCTGGGCGCCCGGGTCGAACTGGGGCCCATCCAGGTCCGCTGGCACGGCTGGAATCCCGAATTCGATGTGCGGGGCGCGCATCTGCGGGCAGCCGACGGCCGCGACCTGCTGCTGTCGGCGTTCTTCGGCAGCGTCGGCCTGTGGCCGCACCACCAGCCCACGCCCGAGATGCACGCCCGGGTTGACGAGGTGCTCGAGTGGCTCGGCCTGCCGCATCTCGACCAGCGCCACGTCACCCGGATGTCGTCGGGCGAGGCACGCCGATTCCTG
>CBFGXR010000538.1:0-1564 GCA_965652675.1 uncultured Castellaniella sp. | reverse complement strand
CAGGCCCATGTCCACCAGCGCGCCCAGCAACCCGCCGGCCGCGCCGCCTGCCAGCGCGCCTGCGCCAGCCCCCGCCAATCCCGCAATCGCCATGGCCAGCGGCCCCGCAGCGATCACCGGCCCAATGCCCGGGATCGTCAAGGCGCCGAGGCCAACCAACAAACCGCCCAGACCGCCCAGCGCCGCTCCCCAGCTCACGCCCTTCTCAGTCGCGGTGTGCTCGCTCGTCGGCAGCGCCCGCGCATACGCGCCGGCTGTGTCGGCCGCCATTACGCTGATCTCACGCTCACTGATGCCGGCGTCGCGCACGGCCCGCACGGCGCGTTCGGCCGCCTCGACCGTGTCGTAGAGTGCCACCACCGTCTTTGTCATTGCGCCGCCTCCTTCGCCAATCCGATCACCGGCAACCGGGCTGAAATCATGATCAACGCCAGTTGGGGGCTGGGTGAAAGCGTCGTCAGTGGCACGGTCACGCCCGACACGTTCATCGTGCGCAAGGTGGATTTGGCCGTCACCCAGCGAGTGATTGCCGACAAACAGCAGATGACCGTTGCCACACCGGGCGGCACGCGCGAGGTGGCCGTCCCCCGCTTCTTGCGCCAGGCCGCCTGCTTGACGGATGCGCAAGTGGTTGAGATCGCCAGGCTGTCGCTGACATTGGAAGCAACCATGGAACATCCAATCGACGCCGAATGTGCCTATGCCGCTGGAGAGTTGTATCTGTTGCAGTGCCGACCGATTACGACGCTATAGCCGCGAGGCCACGCTCAACCTGGCCACCGCCCCCAAATCCAACAGCGCCGGCGCCTACTTCAAGGCGGTCACCAAGCTCGAAGAGGTAAGCAAGATCGCGGCCCCCAACCTTTGCAGGCTGGCAACCGCGATGCCGCGCGCAGCCTCGAACAAAAAACAGCGCGCCGGGCCTCAGCCCGGCGCGCTGCCTTGATTCTTTCTCTCTTACCTCACCGGCATCCGCACTCGCTCCCACCCATACCGCACCGCCTCGCGGATGCGGTCCCAGGTGTTGGGGTTGCGCTCTTCCCAGGCCAGCCGTGCCTCGCGCTCGATCTGGATCCACTCGAGCCCGCGATAAGGCTCATAGTTGCCCAGGGTGAGCCCATACTGATAGGCCGGCTCAAAGTGTTCGTACTGGAAGCCGCTCGCAGCCAGGTTCGTCTGGTAGTGCCCGCGGAAGGCCGGCGCAAAGCGCTCGTAGTCCGAAGCCACCACACGCTCCGCTGGCTGACCGCTGCGCTCACCACGCTCGCCATTGCCGGTGCGCGCGGCGGTCGTCGCGCTCATAGCCGGACCCGTGTACGGCTCCGCATTGGGGTCGTGCCGCGTCCAGCCTTCCTGGCGCCAGGTCGTGGCTCGCTCTTCCAGGTCCACCGGGTCGAAACGCCCCAGGGTCGCGCGCACCTGGTCGTGCATCTCATCTGGAGCGCGCACCGCCACCAAGGTGCCGCCGCGCCGCACCCCCTCCGCATAGAACGACGCCTGCTCTTCCGGCAGGCCCATGTCCACCAGCGCGCCCAGCAACCCGCCGGCCGCGCCGCCTGCCAGC
>CBFGXR010000537.1:0-1565 GCA_965652675.1 uncultured Castellaniella sp. | reverse complement strand
GTGTTGATCTCTATCAACTCGAGGTCGTCAGACTGCCGGATGACGTTGTGCGCCACACCGGCGGGCTGACTGAGGCAGGAGCCGGCAACGACGGTCACCGATTCGGGCATGCCGTCGAACCTGAATTCGACCCCGTCGAACACCAGGAAGGACGCCCGCTGGCCGCTGCCCAGGCCCTGGGTGCGGATGCATTCGCCGGGCTGGCGGTATTGCGCCAGGGCGGCCGCCAGCGAGGCCGAGACGTCGCGGTAGCTGCGCACGTAGTCCAGCGCGGGCATCCACAGCGTGGCCAGCAGCAGCCAGGTGGTGATCAGGCCGCCGGCCGACAGCGCCGTGCCGCGCCAGAGTCCGGCCGGATGGCTGCGCAGGCGCCAGCGCACCAGGACGATCCAGGCCAGGGTACCCAGGATGGCGAAGGTCGTGGCGGGCCAGGCGACGTGGGGCTCGAAGCCGCGGGTCTGGCGGATGATGTTGGCCGCGATCTGGGCGGGCCAGCCGGCCTGCAGGGCCACCCAGCCCAGCCACACGGTGGCGGCCGTCAGGGAAAAGCACATCACCGCGAACCAGTCCAGGGTGTTGACCACGCCGCGCCGCAGGGTCGGCAGGGCGAAGGCCGCCAGGACGGCGCAGGGCACGGCCAGGGTGGCGTATTCGGGTTCGAAGGGGTCGGCGCTGGCCAGCAGCGTCAGCAGCGCCCCGACGGCGAAGCCCAGCGGAATGCGGATGTGGGGGGCGCCGAACCAGCCGCGCCAGCGCCACAGCGCCAGCAGGGCCAGCGGCCAGGTCGGCCAGAGGAACCAGGGCAGGTCGCGCAGGATGCTGCCCCAGGCGCGGGCGCCGGGCCAGTCGAAGGCGTTGCGCGACCAGAGCAGCCAGCTTTCGGTCCAGTAGGGGCCGAAGGCCCGGGCGGGAATCCACCAGAGCAGGATCAGCGTGGCGGCGATCAGGGCGCTGGCGGCCAGCCATTTGCGCTCGGCCGCCAGGGCGCCGCCGGGCAGGAAGACGACGGGCATGGCCAGGATCAGCGGCAGGCCGCCCAGCCAGCCGCGCGCCAGGAAGGCCAGCCCCACGGCGATGCCCAGGGTGACGGCGCCCGACACCGGATGATCCAGCATCCGGGCCACGGCGTAGAAGGCCAGGGCCTGGCAGGCGATCAGGGCCGGGACCTCGGAGGTCTCGTGCATGCGCCAGACGATGCCGACCGTGGCCACGATCAGCAGCAGGGCGGCGTCGGCCAGCATGCGGCCGTAGTCGCGGGGGGCTGGCTCGCCGCCGAAGGGCAGGGCCAGCGGCTGGGATTCGGGGCGCCGGCCCAGCAGATAGGTGCCGTACCAGATCGAGCCCGTGAGCAGGGCGAACCACAGCAGATTGGGCACGCGCGAGGCGATGATGGCCGAGTCCAGGGGGCTGAAGCACAGTTCGAACAGGGGGCGCAGCGCCCAGATGGAAAAGGCGCCGACCCAGGTGGCGAGCGGCCCGTCCTGGGCCTGGGCCAGGTGGCCGACCTGGGGCAGCAGCCAGGCGTGGTCCTGGCCCGACAGGGCCGTGAGCATGGTCGCCAGGCC
>CBFGXR010000536.1:0-1568 GCA_965652675.1 uncultured Castellaniella sp. | reverse complement strand
CGGTCGGTGACGATGCGCTCCGGCGCGATGGCGGGAAAACGGTCGGCGAATCGCGGTACTGGTCGCCGCCGACGCACAGCCGATACCCGGCCAGCACGCCGGCCCCGGCCAGGGCGTACACGGCGTTGCACACACCGACCAGATGGCGGCCGCCCCGGGCCGCCTGGCGCAGCCAGGCGGCCAGCGTCGGCCCCGTCTCGGCCACGGGTGGCAGCGGACCGCCAACGACGACCACGTAGTCGAACCGCAGGGGATCGCCCAGCAGGTCGGTCGGCACGACCTGGATGCCACTGGCCGAGCGCACGGGAATCAGGGTGTCGGCGACGACTTCCCAGGCGCAAGGACCGGACGTGTCGGTCTGGGCGTCCAGCAGCCCCAGCAGGTCGGCGAACGCGGCGAAGGCCCCCATGGTGAACTGAGGCAGCAGGACGAATCCGATCCGTACGGATATGTCGCTTTTATTCATTTAATCACCCATGAAAGTCGTTTTTGTTCTATTCAAGAATCATGATTTCCAATGACGATCTCCAGACAATACAGGAGTCATCTATATATGAATGATTTTATTCCTGCTTGATGTCGCTTTCATTCAATCAAGAATTCGCCAGATCACTAGAATCGACGGAAAGGCAACCCCGCGCGCCCAAGCCCTGGCACGACCAGGCGGCGCCGGAGTGACACCCCAGAAACGGATCACGCGCACAGGAGGACGATCATGGCGCTGTCGGTCTTCGACATTTTCAAAATCGGCATCGGCCCGTCCAGCTCGCACACGGTGGGGCCGATGCGCGCCGCGCGCAATTTCGCCCGCAACCTGGACGCCCGCGGGCTGCTGTCCCGGGTGTCGAGCCTGAACATCCAGCTCTATGGCTCCCTGGCGGAAACCGGGGCGGGCCACCGCACCGACATGGGCATCATGCTGGGCCTGATGGGCGAAGCCCCGGACACGGTCGACCCCGCCGCGATCGGCGGCCTGATCGACGCCGTGACGCGCGACCGCCGGCTGACGCTCTGGCGCAGCCACACCATCGATTTCGACCCCAAACGCGCCTTTTCCGGCCGGGTCAAACCCATGCCGGAACACCCCAACGGCATGCGCTTCATCGCTCTGGACGCCTCGGGCGAAACGCTGCTGGACGAACGCTACGTATCGATCGGCGGCGGCTTCATCCGCGCGCTGGACAGCATCGAAACGGACGAGACCGTGCCCGAGCACGCGCCGATGCCCTACCCTTTTTCCACCGGAGCCGAACTGATGGAGGCCTGCCGGCGGCACGGCCTGACGATCGCCCGGATCATGATGGCCAACGAATCCACCCTGCGCCCGCCCGAAGAGGTCCGCGCCGGCGTGCTGCGCATCGCCCAGGTGATGGACGAGGCCATCGACCGGGGCTGCGGCCTGCAGGGTCCGTTCACCGACGAGATCCTGCCCGGCGGACTGAAGGTGCGCCGCCGCGCCCCGGCGCTGTACGCCCAGCTGAAGGCGGGACCGAGGAAAGAGGACGACGTCATGTTCGCCATGGACTGGGTGAACCTGTACGCCATGGCCGTGAACGAAGAAAACGCCG
>CBFGXR010000535.1:0-1569 GCA_965652675.1 uncultured Castellaniella sp. | reverse complement strand
GATTGGCGTCGACCCCGACGCTCTGCTCGCGCAGGCCGCGCTCGAAACCGGCTGGGGTCGCTCCGTGCCGTGCAACGCGCAGGGCGAGTGCAGCTTCAATCTGTTCGGCATCAAGGCCGGAAACGGCTGGCAGGGTGATGTCGTCAACGTCATGACCACCGAATACGACGAGGACGGCGTGGCGCGCCGGATGGCGCAGCCGTTCCGTGCCTACGATTCCTATGCCGAATCCTTCCAGGATTACGCCGAACTGGTCGGCGGCAGCGACCGCTACGGCAAGGTCGTGACCGCCCCCACGGCGGAAGCCGCCGCCCGGCGCATCCAGGAAGCGGGCTATGCCACCGACCCGGGTTATGCCGACAAGCTGATTTCCATCATGGGCTATTTCAACGCGCGCTGAGTGCGTGTTTCCCGTGCGCGCGGCCCTAAATTTCCGGGCGTGTCTGCCGTTATGATCAGGGAAGAATTCCGGAATGCGCCCATCCGGCGCGTCCGCAACCGATAGGATTGCAGCATATGAATCTGGCGAATCTCGGCAAGGCCGGTCTCCTGGTCCCGCAAAACCGTCTGCACACGGCCGGGCACAACATCAATAACGCCGCGACCGAAGGCTACAGCCGCCAGACCGTCCTGTCGCAGACGGCGGGGGCCACGCCGACCTCGGCCGGCTGGATCGGGCGTGGCGTGCAGGCCGTCAGCGTGCAGCGTTCCTACGACAACTTCCTGCAGAGCCAGCTCACCAATTCGCTGACGCGCGGCGCCGCCCTCAAGACCTACGGCGACCAGATCAGCCAGATCAACAATCTGGTGGCCGACCGCACGGTGGGCATTTCCCCGGGCATCCAGAAATTCTTCGACAGCCTGGATGCGGTAGCTTCGGCGCCCGCCGACGTGGCCGCCCGCCAGGAACTCATCGGCCAGGCCAACAGCCTGGCGGCCCAGATCCGCGACGCCAACGCCTTCCTGGACAGCCAGCGCGACAACGTCAACACCCAGATCGAAACCACGGTCACCCAGGTCAACAGCTACCTGGACCGCATCCAGGACCTGAACCGCCAGATCACCACGGCCAAGGCCACCAACCCGGGCCAGCCGCCCAACGACCTGCTGGATCAGCGTGATCAGCTGGTGTCCGAACTGGGCCAGCTGGTGGACGTCAAGGTCTACGAGCAGGACGATCGCGTCAGCCTGACGATCGGCAACGGCCAGACCGTGCTGGGTGGGGATACCGTCTACCATCTGGAAACCCATCCTTCCAAGGCCGACCCCTCCCGGCTGGCGGTCAGCTACACCACCAAGGACGCCGCGGGCAACACTGTTCCCATCGAAATGGACGACAAGCGGATCACCGGCGGCAAGCTGGGCGGCCTGCTGACCTTCCGTTCCGACGCCCTGGACGCCACGCAAAATGAACTGGGCCGCATCGCCCTGGGGATCTCCATCGCCATCAACGAGCAGCACGCCAAGGGTTTCGATCTGTCCGGCACGCCGGGCGGCGAATTCTTCAGCGTGGGCACGCCCAAGGTCATCGGCAACGAAAAGAACAGCGCCACGGCGGGGACTCCGACC
>CBFGXR010000534.1:0-1574 GCA_965652675.1 uncultured Castellaniella sp. | reverse complement strand
CAGGCGGGCCATCAGGGGCGTGGCGGTGCGCCGGGCCTTGGCCGCGCCGGCCTGGAGGATGTCCTCGATCCGTGCCGGATGGGCCATCTGGTCCGCATAGCGTTCGCGCATCGGCCCGATCTGGGCCTCGATCCGCTCGCACAGCGCCTGCTTGGCCTCGCCCCAGCCCAGGCCGCCCTCCAGGGCGGCGCGGAAATCCGCCGCCTGCGCCGGAGCGGCGAAGGCCTGGTACAGCGTATACAGGTGCGAGCCCTCGGCGTCCTTGGGCTCGCCGGGCAGGCGCGAATCCGTGACGATCCGCGCCACGGCCGATTTCAGCGCCTTCGGTCCGCCCTCGAACAGGGGGATGGTGTTGTCGTAGCTCTTGGACATCTTGCGCCCGTCCAGACCCGGCAGCGTGGCGACGGCCTCGTCGATCTGGACTTCCGGCAGCACGAACAGGTCCTGTCCGCGGCCATACAGGTGATTGAAGCGCTGGGCGATGTCGCGCGCCATTTCCAGGTGCTGGATCTGGTCGCGCCCCACGGGCACGCGATGGGCGTTGAACATCAGGATGTCGGCGGCCATCAGCACCGGGTAGGAAAACAGCCCCATGGTGACGCCGTCGTCCGGCTCCACGCCCTTGGCGGTGTTGGCGTCCACCGAGGCCTTGTAGGCGTGCGCGCGGTTCATCAGGCCCTTGGCCGTGACGCAGTTCAGCATCCAGCACAATTCCGGGATTTCCGGGACGTCCGACTGGCGGTAGAAGGTCGTGCGTTCCGTATCCAGGCCGGCCGCGACCCAGGTCGAGGCGATCTCCAGCCGCGAGCGCGCGATGCGTGCGGGATCGTCGCACTTGATCAGCGCATGGTAGTCGGCCAGGAAGAAGAAGGCGTCCACGCCCGGCTCGGCGCTGGCCTGGATCGCCGGGCGGATGGCGCCGGCGTAATTGCCCAGGTGGGGAGTGCCCGACGTGGTGATGCCGGTCAGGACGCGGGTGACGGATGTGCTCATGGGGTTTCCGGAGGGATTGCCGGGCGGCCGGGGCGTGTCCCTACAGGACGACCGAGGCCCGGCGCGTTTCGGCCAGGTATTCGCGCGACTGCATTTCCATCAGGCGCGACACCGTGCGGAAAAATTCGTTCGACATCGGGCCTTGAGTATAAAGCTCGTCGGCCGGGCACTGGGCCGACAGGATCAGCTTGACCTTGTGGTCGTACAGCACGTCCACCAGCCAGGTGAAGCGGCGCGCCTCGGACGCCTGGCGCGGGCTCATGCGCGGCACGTCGGACACGATCACGGTCTGGAAGCGGTCGGCCAGGTCCAGGTAGTCGTTCTGCGAGCGCGGCGTGCCGCACAGGGCCTGGAAATCGAACCAGACCACGGTCCCGGCCAGCGCCACCGCCCGGATCTCGCGGTTCTCGATGTTGAGGACGGGCTTCTGTTCGGCGGTGTCGGCCAGCCGATCGAAGGCCGAACGCAGTTCGTCGTGGGTCGCGGCCACGATGGGCGTGATGTAGGTGCGCAGCTGCGCCAGGGTCGCCCTTGGCGGTGTTGGCGTCCACCGAGGCCTTGTAGGCGTGCGCGCGGTTCAT
>CBFGXR010000533.1:0-1577 GCA_965652675.1 uncultured Castellaniella sp. | reverse complement strand
CAGGGTGTCCTTGGGCAGCGGCGCCAGCAGGCCTTTTTCGGCCAGGGCCGCGACCGGGGGGCTTTCCTCGGCGTAGAACACGTCGGCGGGTGAACGGTCGCCTTCCTCGATGATCTGGTTGGCCAGCTGGGTGCTGCCGCCCTTGCGGATTTCGACCCGGATGCCGGTGGCCTGGGTGAACGCGTCCACCAGTTTCTGCGTGGTCTTGGCGTGCTGGCCGTTGTACAGGGTCAGGGTGGCGGCATCCGCCGCGTGGGCGCCGCGCAGGGCGGGGACGCCGAGCAGCGTGCCGGCGCCCAGCAGGATCCCGTTGCGCAGGAAGGTGCGGCGTGAGGTGTGGTTCATGGAGTTTGCCTGGAAGGAATGAGCGGACCTCATAATTCTAGGACAAACAAGAACGATTATCCTTACTGTTTCCTGAGTGGCGGGGGAAGGGCGGGCGGCGTCCTCCGCGCTTCTTGCTTCCCTGCCTCGGCCCGCATTAAAATCCCGCCGTCTTCATTTTCCGGAGTTCCTCCTGTGGACTTACCCAGTCGTCGATCCCTGATCGGCTTCCCGCAGGCAAGGTAACCGCGAGTCTTCTCGCCGCCTTGCCCGCAGGGCAGGGCGGCAGCCCGGACGGTCTTTCCCGGCCGTCCGGTTCTTCCCCCTGAATTCATGTCGCCGCCCCTTCGGGCGTCCGTTCGTCATCGGCTTGCGTCGGGACGATGGACCCCCCATGGGGAACGGACCTGGACGCTTCTCGTCCAGGCCGTCCCGGCGCGCGTGCGCCCGTCCCGCGCACACCCTCGAATTCCAGAACCGCACATCCAAAGCCATGAACCCAGACCCTCAGCCTCGCAAGCCGCCGTCCTGATTCCATCGGGATGGTGGCGACCAGGAGAACAAGAATGCACATCACTATCCTGAAGAACTTTTTCGCGAATTTTTTTGCCGCCGGGCCGTCCCAAGGCAAAAAGCGCCCCCTTGGGGGGATGAGTCCGGACGCGGGCCAGTCCCTGCGGACTGGCCCGGGCCTGACGAATCCGAGCGGCATGCAGGCCGCGAGGTGGATACAAGCTGCGTGGGGGCACTTGTCCGTTCGCCGCATGACCCGGCATTTCGGCCGGCGCGTCATGCTCGATGCCGTCGTCCGCACGGGCGTCGGCCGCGAAGCGCCGGACACGCTGTCCCGGACCCTGGCCGCCGCGGCCCTGGACGACCGGGACGCGCTGCTAGCCCGGCTCGGCAGCCACATCGACGGCCTCACGGAACGACAGGCCGAGGCGATCCGCGCGCGGGTCGGCTTCAACGAAGTGGGCCGTGAAAAACCGCTGCCGTGGTGGCGGCATCTGTGGCACTGCTACCGCAATCCCTTCAATCTGCTGCTGACCCTGCTGGCCGCGATCTCCTGGTGGACGGAGGATCTGGAGGCCGTGACCGTGATCGGGACGATGGTGGCGCTGTCCGCCGTGCTGCGCTTCTGGCAGGAGGCCCGCTCCAACCGGGCGGCCGATGCGCTCAAGGCGCTGGTGGGCAACACCGCGACCGTCGTGCGGCGCGCGCCGGCGGCTGACGCCGCCCCCCAGGCCGAGGCG
>CBFGXR010000532.1:0-1580 GCA_965652675.1 uncultured Castellaniella sp. | reverse complement strand
CATGCTGATGGATGCCTGGGTCCTGAAGCGCCTGGGACTGCCCTACGACCGGGACGGCGCCTGGGCGGCCCAGGGCCGCTGTCACGAAGGGCTGCTGGCCGCGCTGCGGGCCGAACCCTGGTTCGGTCTGGCGCCGCCGAAATCGACCGGGCGCGATCTGTTCAGTCCGGCCTGGCTGGACGGCCGGCTCGCCGCCCTGCCCGCCGGGGATCGTCCGGCACCCGCCGACGTCCAGGCCACCCTGCTGCGCCTGTCGGCGGACACGATCGCCGACGCCGTGCGCCGGCACGCGCCGGACACGCGGGAAATCCTGGCATGCGGCGGCGGCGCCCGGAATCCGGTCTTCATGGATGCGCTGGCGCGGGCCCTGCCCTGCCGCCTGAGTACCACGGACGCCTACGGCGTACCCGCCCAGGACGTCGAGGCGCTGGCCTTCGCCTGGCTGGCGCAGGCGCATCTGCAGGGCCGCCCGGCCTGCCTGCCGGCCGTCACGGGCGCGCGGCACGCGACCATCGCGGGCTGCCTGTACCCTGTCTGATCAGGACGGAATCAGGGCGAGAACGAAGACCCGCAGCCGCAGGTGGTGTTGGCGTTGGGGTTGCGGATGACGAACTGCGAGCCTTCCAGATCGTCCTTGTAGTCGATTTCGGAACCGACCAGGTACTGGAAGCTCATGGGGTCCACCAGCAACTGGACGCCGTCGCGTTCGATGGTGGTGTCGTCCTCGGCCACGTCCTCGTCGAAGGTGAAGCCGTACTGGAAGCCCGAGCAGCCGCCCCCCTGGACGAAGACCCGCAGTTTCAGGCCGGGGTTGTTTTCCTCGATCAGCAGTTCGCGGACCTTGGCGGCGGCGGCGTCGGTGAAGATCAGGGGGCTGGGCGGAACGTCGAGATTCGCGTGTTCGATGGTGCTCAAGGCAATGCTCCTGCGCGTTCGGGGGTCGCGCGATTCAGATCCGCATCCTGGGAGGCCCGGACCGTGTCGCCTTCGAGGATTTCGAGGCGGACCGACTGGATCGACAGATCCGGCACCCGTTGCAGGACGCCCGTGCTGCGCTGGAACTGATCGAAGACCAGGGCCAGCGGATCCGCCCCCGGGGCGGACGCGGCGACCTCGCCGGCGGCGGGGGCTACCGGCGGGCTCAGTTCGATTTTAACGGCTTTGCCCTGCGAACGGCCATTGGCCACGAATCGCATGCGGCCTTTGAAGGCATCCGCCTGGGGCGCGGCGTTGCGCGTCAGCAGCACCCGGTAGCGCAGGAACTCGCCGTCGGCCTGGATATCGAAGGCGCGCACCGCCACGGCGCCCGCGGGTCCCGGCGGGATCAATTGTTCATAGAAGGCCAGTTGGTCGCGGGTGCGGCCGAGTTCCTGCTGCAGTTCGACGTTCCGGTCCTGCAGCACGCGCTGGGTGCCCGCCTGGACTTCGGCCTCGCTGCGCAGGGCCGCCTGGCCGGTCTGGGCGCGGGACAGTTCGGCCTGCAGGGACTCGACCTGGGACCGCCGCGCCTGAAGTTCGGCGTGTTCCCCGGCATGCATGCCGAAATGCATGGCCAGCGCCCCGGCGGCGAACCCGCCGAG
>CBFGXR010000531.1:0-1582 GCA_965652675.1 uncultured Castellaniella sp. | reverse complement strand
CGGGAACGGGATATTGCGCCAGGATGGCCTCGAACTGGGCGCGGCGGTGTTCGTTGACGACCGGCACGACGATCTGCAGATCGGGATCCTGGCTCAGCAGGATCTGTGCCGCCCGCAGGAACCGGGGCGCCAGCAGCCGGATTTCCGATTCGCGGCTGCCCGGCATCAGCGCCAGCACCCGGCGGCCGGGCGCCAGGCCCAGGCGCGCCCGTGCGGCCGCGCGGTCCGGCCGCGCGGGAATGAGTTCGGCCAGGGGATGGCCCACGTAGGTCACGGGTACGCCCTGCTCGCGGTACAGGTCGACCTCGAAGGGGAACAGCACCAGCATGTGCGACACCGCGCGGCGGATCTGGTGGATGCGTTCGAAGCGCCAGGCCCAGATCGAGGGCCCGACGAAATGCACGGTGGGGATGCCGGCGGCGCGCAGCTTTTCTTCCAGGCGCAGGTTGAAATCCGGCGCATCGACGCCCACGAACACGTCCGGGCGCCAGTCCAGCGCGCGGCGGCGGGTATCGCGCCAGGTGCGGATCAGGCGCGGCGCCTGGCGCAGCGCGACGACGTAGCCGAACACCGACAGCGCATCCATGGGGTGCCAGGCTTCGAAGCCCGCGCGGGCCATGGCCGGGCCGCCGATGCCCATGGCCTGGACCTGGGGATCGCGTGCCCGCAGGCCGCGGAGCATGCGCGCCGCCAGCAGGTCGCCGGAAGGTTCTCCGGCCACGATGGCGGCGGAGAAGGTCATGGCCTGGCGATACCCCGGCTGGACGCGCGCAGGAAATCGAGCAGCATCTGGATGGCGGGCGCCTCGGCCGGGTGTTCCGCCTGCAGGCCCGCCAGGGCCTCGATGGCCTGCTCCATGTTCAGCTGGCGCCGGTAGAGGATCTTGTAGGCGTCCTTGAGCGCCTGGATGTCGGCCGGCGTGAAGCCGCGCCGGCCCAGGCCTTCGGCGTTGATGCCGACCGGACGGAACGAGTCGCCCGCGCCGATCACGTAGGGGGGCACGTCCTGGCGCACGGAACTGGTGCCGCCGATCATGGCATGCGCGCCGATGCGCACGAACTGATGCACCGCCGACAGGCCGCCCAGAATGGCCCAGTCGCCGATGTGGATGTGGCCCGCCAGCTGGACGCTGTTGGCGATCACGATATGGCTGCCGAGCTGGCAGTCATGGGCGATGTGGACGTAGGCCATGATCCAGTTGTCGTCGCCCAGCCGCGTGGTGCCCACGTCCTGGACGGTGCCGGTGTTCACGGTCACGAATTCGCGGAAGGTGTTGCCCGCGCCGATTTCCAGCGCCGTGGGCTCGCCCGCGTATTTCTTGTCCTGAGGAATGATGGGCGCGGCGCAGATCCACCCCACGGCCCTGGTCGCGCCGGGCGCGGTGCTGGGCGAGGACGTCGTCGTCGGCCCCTACAGCCTCGTCGGCGAGCACGTCCGCGTCGGGGCGCGCACGCGCATCGGCCCGCACTGCGCCATCGACGGGCATACCGTCATCGGCCCGGACAACCATTTCTATCGCTACTGCTCCATCGGCGGAATTCCCCAGGACAAGAAATACGCGGGCGAGCCCACGGGGATGGAA
>CBFGXR010000530.1:0-1582 GCA_965652675.1 uncultured Castellaniella sp. | reverse complement strand
ATCCCGTGATCGCAACGTCGGTGCGGCGAAGCCTGCCGCCCGCCGCCGGATCGGGCAGGAGGTTGTCGGACAGCAGCGCGTGCAGGTTCTGCACCGTGTAGCGATCGAACGCGATCTCCGCCGCATGCTCGACCAGCATCTCGATGGCCGCCTTGTGGTTCAGGATCATCTGCGCTTCGAGCTGGTCCTTGCCCGCCGCCGCATGGCCAAACTGGATCAGGTTCTGCGTGTCCAGGCGGCTGTAGGTATTGCCCTCCAGGCGACTCGACGCCCAGGACAGATCGATCAGCAACCGGTCGAGGACCTGGCGCGCGTAGGTGCCGGCAGGGCGATTTTCGGCGGGCGATCGCCCCAGCGCATGCAAGTGGGTGCGCAGGTTGCGCGGCAGGAAGAACGTGAGGTTGGGCCGGTAGTCGTCGAGCATTGCGCGCCGGTAGCCCACCGGCCGCCGTTGCGCGAGTGGACGCCCGACGTCGGCGAGGATTTCCCGGCCCGCGGGCGACAGCGGGATCGCGGGTTCGGTGTCGCCATGGACGGGTTCCGCCACCCGCACGCCGGGCACCAGGCGGTACTTGCGCGCGCGCGCGCTGCCTTCGGCGACCAGGCGCCGGTCGGCGACCAGATTGGCGAGCCAGCGCTGCAGGGTGCGTCGCGGCACCTCGGGGAACCGCGCATGCAGCGCTTCGATTCCCAGCCCGCCCGGGGCGGCTGCGACGGCCGAAACAAGGGACTCGTAGGGAATGACCGGCTTGCGCGCCATGGAAGCCTCCATCGCTCGTATCGCGCCAGAGTATGGCGCGATTAGCGCATTTTATGGCGCGATAGTCAACAGTCTGGCGCGATACGGGGAATAATGGCGCGATTATCGAAAACTGGCGCGATTTGCGCCCCAAGTCCCGGACACAGGAAAGCCCCGCCGGAGCGGGGCTTCCAGGTCGACCCCGGTTACTTGGCCGGATCGATGTGCAGCGTGCCGACGTCCACGCCGAGGGCGATGCCCTCGCCGCCGCCGGCCAGCGCCAGCGACACGTTGCCCTTGGTCAGCACCTGCGCTTCGGCGGCCTTCACCACCGCGGCGTTGGCGTTGGCCTGGGCGTAGTTGCCGAGCACCTCGCGGATGTTGTGCACGTCGGAGAAGCGGCCGACGCCGTTGTCGATCTTCCACTTGCCGACCGTCGCGCCGACGGCGCGCGCGGACAGCCGGACGTTCATGGTGGCGCCGTTGTCGCAGGTGACCACGCCGGTGCCGGTGGTGTGCTTGTACACCAGCGACCAGCCGGTCAGGTGGTAATCCATGCGGCAGTTGATGTCCGGCGAAGCCGCGCGGGCCGCCGGCGCCGGGAGCGCCAGGGCCAGGGCCGTGGCAAGGCCGGCGACGGTAATGAGCGAAGTCGATTTCATGGTCTCGCCTCCTGTTGGTGGACCATGGGCCAGTCTCCACTTCGGCGATGAACGAGGAGGGAAGGCGGCGGGGCGGCTTAAGGCGCTGGTGCGGTACGTGGAGGCGCCGTGATTTCGCGGTCCGCCGACCGCGCTCGCGCCGTCCGCCTATCATTGCGTCCATGCCGGAGTTCGAAGTCCT
>CBFGXR010000529.1:0-1586 GCA_965652675.1 uncultured Castellaniella sp. | reverse complement strand
CGGCCGGCTGCAGGCGCTGGCGCCCGAGACCCTGTCCACGGGCCGGCGGCGCCTGCGCACCGGCCGCCTGGTGTCCTGATGGACGCCCGGTTCCTCACGCGGTCCGCGCCCCGCATCCACCCCGAACGACGGAGTCCGCCATGATCGGCCGCATCACCGGCACCTTGATCGAATCGTCCCCCCCCACGGTCTGCGTCCAGGCCGGCGGCCTGGGCTACGAGATCGACGTGCCCATGAGCACGCTCTACAAGCTGCCCCCCGCGGGCCAGACCGTGACCCTGCACACCCACCTGGCGATCCGCGAGGACGCCCACGTGCTGTACGGATTCGCCACACTGGCCGAACGCGCCGCCTTCCGGGCGCTGATCAAGGTCAGCGGCATCGGCGCGCGCACGGCGCTGGCCGTGCTGTCGGGCCTGAGCGTGGACGATCTGGCCGACGCGGTCGAACGCCAGGAATCCGGCCGCCTGGTGAAAGTGCCCGGCATCGGCAAGAAGACCGCCGAGCGCCTGCTGCTGGAATTGCGCGACAAGCTCGGCGCCATGCCGGGGACGGCGCGGCCGGACGGCGCGCCGGCCGCCGCCGGCGGCAACGACGTGCTCAACGCCCTGGAGGCCCTGGGCTATTCCGCCGCCGAGGCCCGCCGCGCCATGGCCGCCCTGCCCGAGGGCCTGAGCGTGTCCGACGGCATCCGCCAGGCCCTCAAGGCCCTGGCCAGGGGTTGAGGACCGGCATGCACGACATGGACCCGATCCCCTTCTGGGACGAGGACGGCCAGCCGATGGACTTCCCGGACGGCGGCGCAACGGCCGGGCCGCGCGGCGCGCCGCCGGTGGAGCCTCCGCGCTACGCGAACGCCCTGGACGCCCTGCGCGAAGTCTTCGGCTACGACGCCTTCCGGGGCGAGCAGCAGGCCGTCATCGAACACATCATCGGCGGCGGCGACGCGCTGGTGCTGATGCCCACGGGGGGCGGCAAGTCCCTGTGCTACCAGATCCCGGCCCTGGTGCGCCCGGGCACGGGCGTGGTCATCTCGCCGCTGATCGCCCTGATGCAGGACCAGGTCGACGCCTTGCTGGAACTGGGCGTGCGCGCCGCCTTTTTGAATTCTTCGCAGACGTCCGCCCAGGCCCGCGAGGTCGAACAGGCCTTTGTACGCGGCGAACTGGACCTGCTGTACGTGGCCCCGGAACGCCTGCTGACCCCGCGCTGCCTGGATCTGCTGGACCGCGGACACGTCGCCCTGTTCGCCATCGACGAGGCCCACTGCGTGTCCCAGTGGGGACACGATTTCCGCCCCGAATACCAGGAACTGAAACTGCTGGCCGAACGCTGGCCCGGCGTGCCGCGCGTCGCCCTGACCGCCACCGCGACGGCGGCCACGCGCGCCGACATCGTCGCCTGCCTGTCGCTGGACGAAGCGCCCCAGTTCGTCGCCAGCTTCGACCGGCCCAACATCCGCTACAGCATCATCGAAAAGCACGAAGTCCGGCGCCAGCTGCTGGACTTCATCCGCGCCGAGCACGCCGGGGAATGCGGCATCGTCTACGCCTTGTCGCGCGCGCGCGTCGAACAGACGGCCGAAT
>CBFGXR010000528.1:0-1586 GCA_965652675.1 uncultured Castellaniella sp. | reverse complement strand
GATGGTCCGAATTCCTGTCGCTGGCCTTCGCCCAGGGCATGCACGGCGGCGCCTGGACCGGACCGGGGCCGGGCGCCCAGGTCGCCCGGGCGGCGCACTATCTGATGCACGGCCAGGTCGAGGCCGGATCCCTGTGTCCGGTGACCATGACCAGCGCTGCCATTCCGCTGCTGGCGCGCGAGCCCTGGTTCTCCGATCTCCGGCCGCTGCTGGCCGGCCGCGAATATGACGGCCGCGACCGGCCCATCGTGGACAAGCGGTCCATGATGATCGGCATGGGCATGACCGAGCGGCAGGGCGGCTCGGACCTGCGCGCCAATCTCAGCCGCGCCGAGCCGCTGGGCGGGGGCTGGTTCGGCCTGACGGGCCACAAATGGTTCTTTTCCTCGCCCATGTCGGACGCCCACCTGGTGCTGGCGCGCGACGGCGACGGCCATTCCTGTTTCTACATGCCCCGCTGGCTGGACGACGGCCGCCGCAACGCCGTGCGCATCCAGCGGCTCAAGGACAAGCTGGGCAACCGTTCCAACGCCAGCGCCGAGGTCGAATTCCAGGACGCGATGGCGCGCCGGATCGGCGACCCGGGCCGGGGTATCGCCACGCTGGTCGAAATGGCGTCCTACACCCGCCTGGATTGCGTGCTGGGCAGCGCGGCCCTGATGCGTCAGGCGCTGGTCCAGGGCATCCATCACGCCCGCCACCGGCGGGCCTTCGGCCGCCTGCTGATCGATCAGCCGCTGATGCGGCAGGTGCTGGCCGACCTGGCGCTGGAAAGCGAGGCGGCCACCGCCCTGGCGTTGCGTCTGGCGGGGGCCTTCGACCGTCCGGAACAGTCCGCCGAGCAGGCGCTGCGCCGGCTGCTCACGCCGGCGGCGAAATTCTGGGTCTGCAAGCGGGCCATCGACGTCGCGGCCGAATGCATGGAAGTCTGGGGCGGCAACGGTTATGTGGAAGACGGTCCCATGGCTCGCCTGTACCGCGAGGCGCCGGTGAATTCCATCTGGGAAGGCTCGGGCAACGTCATGTGCCTGGACGTGCTGCGGGCCGCCCGCCAGGAACCCCAGGCCGTCGCCCAGGCGGTTGACGGGCTCGCGCGGGCGCACCCGGGCGAACCGGCCCTGCGGGCCGCGGCCGACCGCCTGCTGGCGGCCCTGGCGCTCGACGCGGACGGGCAGCAGGCGACGGCGCGGATGATCGCCCGGGATCTGGTGCTGCTGGTCCAGGCGGACCTGCTGCTGCGCCATGCGCCGGACGGGGTGTCGCGGGCCTTCGTGGACAGCCGTCTGGCCGCCGCCGGCGGGGACGCGTTCGGCGTCCGCCCGTCGGCGCTGGCCTCGGACGCGCTGCTGCGGCGGGCCTGGCCGGGGTGACCGGGGGGCGCCCCGGGGCTCCATTACAATGGCCGGCATCGGCCGCGCATTCCGGCGCGGCCCGCTTTTCGACATGCCGATGCCTGCCTTCTTCGATTCCATCCGGCCCGGACGCGCGGCGTCGCGGGGCGCCGCGGCCGCGGTCCTGCTGGCCGCCGGCCTGTGCCTGGCCTGGTCCGTGCCGGCGGCGCGCGCGGCCGGGCCCTATGCCCTGTC
>CBFGXR010000527.1:0-1589 GCA_965652675.1 uncultured Castellaniella sp. | reverse complement strand
GCTGGGCGGCCCGGGCATGCGCATCGGCATGGGCGGCGGCGCGGCCTCCAGCATGGGGGCGGGCACCAACCAGGCCGAACTCGACTTCGATTCCGTGCAGCGCGGCAATCCCGAAATGCAGCGCCGCGCCCAGGAAGTCATCGACCGCTGCTGGCAGCAGGGCGCATCCAATCCCGTCCTGGCGATCCACGACGTCGGCGCGGGCGGCCTGTCCAACGCCTTCCCGGAACTGGTCAACGACGCCGGCCGCGGCGCCGAATTCGAACTGCGGCGCGTGCCCCTGGAAGAATCCGGCCTGTCGCCCGCCGAAATCTGGAGCAACGAATCCCAGGAACGCTACGTGCTGGCCATCCAGCCGGAAGACCTGGACCGCTTCGCGCGTATCGCCGACCGCGAACGCTGCCCCTACGCGGTGGTCGGCATCGCCACCGAAGAACGCCGCCTGCGCGTCACCCTGGACGAGGGCCTGCCCGGCCTGGATCGGCCGGCGGGCGAGATCTCCCCGGCCGGGCTGCGGCCCGTGGACGTGCCGGTGGACGTGATCCTGGGCAAACCGCCGCGCATGCAGCGCGACGCCGAACGCGCCGCCGTGGCGGGCGATGTCCTGGATCTCGGCGGCATCGAACTGCCCGACGCGATCGATCGCGTGCTGCGCCATCCCACCGTGGCCAACAAATCCTTCCTCATCACCATCGGCGACCGCACCGTGGGCGGCCTCACGGCCCGCGACCAGATGGTCGGCCCCTGGCAGGTGCCCGTGGCCGACTGCGCCGTGACCCTGCGCGACCACGAGGGCGTGGCGGGCGAGGCCATGGCCCTGGGCGAACGCAGCCCGATCGCGGTCCTGAATCCGGCCGCCTCGGGCCGCATGGCCGTGGCCGAGGCCCTGACGAACCTCGCCGCCGCCGGCGTCGCCCGCCTGGAGGACGTGAAACTGTCCGCCAACTGGATGGCCGCCTGCGGCGCGCCCGGCCAGGACGCCGCCCTGTACGACACCGTGTCCGCCGTCAGCGACTGGTGCCAGAGCCTGGGCCTGTCGATCCCGGTGGGCAAGGATTCCCTGTCCATGCGGACCGCCTGGCGGGACGAAACCGGCGACCATCAGGTCGTGTCCCCGGTGTCGCTGGTGGTCACGGCCTTCGCGCCGGTGGCCGACGTGCGCGCCACCCTGACACCGCAGCTGCGCGACGCGGCTGAAGGTTCCGTGCTGCTGCTGGTCGACCTGGGCGAAGGCCGCCAGCGCATGGGCGGCTCGGTGCTGGCCCACGCCTACGGCGGCATCGGCGCGGAAACCCCGGACCTGCACGACGCGGCCCTGCTGCGCGCGGCCTTCATGGCGCTGCGCGAACTGACGGCCCAGGGCTGGATCCTGGCGTGCCACGACCGTTCCGACGGCGGGCTGCTGGCGGCGGCGGCCGAAATGGCCTTCGCCGGGCGCCTGGGCGTGTCCCTGAACCTGGACATGCTGACCATCGACCCGCACACGGCCGACGCCGGCGATTACAAGATCCGCGCCGACCAGGTCGCCGTCCAGCATCACGAACGCAATCTGGCGGGCCTGTTCAACGAAGAGGCCGGCTGGCTGCTGC
>CBFGXR010000526.1:0-1593 GCA_965652675.1 uncultured Castellaniella sp. | reverse complement strand
CAGCAGGGCCAGCAGCAGGCGCGCCGGTCCGGCCAGGCCGGGCGTGCGGCGCCAGCGCCAGGCCAGGACGCCCAGCAGGGCGATGACGAGGAAGGCGAAATTGCGGTGCGTCCAGTGGATGGCGGTGAGCGCGTCCTGGGAAATGAGTTCCCCGGATGAAAGCTGCCCCAGGCCGCGCAGCAGGGCGTAGCCCTCGCGGAAGTCCATGGGCGGCAGCCAGGCGCCGTGGCAGGTGGGGAAGTCCATGCAGGCCAGGGCCGCGTAGTTGGTGCTGACCCAGCCGCCCAGCGCCACCTGCAGGAACAGCACGGCCAGTCCCAGGATCATCCAGGCGCGGCCGGCGCCCGGATCGGCGGGGACCGGAGCGTGGGTCTTTTCCCGCGCGGCCAGCCAGGTCATCAGGGCCAGCAGGCCCATGCCCAGCATCAGGTGCGTGGTGACCACCAGCGGCATCAGCCGGTGGGTGACGGTCCAGGCGCCGAAGGCGCCCTGGACGCACACCATGACCAGCACGCAGCCGGCCAGCGCCGGGCTGCGGTCCGGCAGCCGGCGCAGGCGCCAGGCGCACCAGGCGATGGCGATGATCATCATGCCCAGGATGGCGCCCGCGTAGCGGTGGATCATTTCGATCCAGGCCTTGAAGGCGCTGACCGGGCCGTAGGGCATGGCTTCCAGGGCGGCGCGGATGTGTTCGCCGGCGCCCAGGGGGGTGAGATGGCCGTAGCAGCCCGGCCAGTCCGGGCAGCCCAGGCCGGAATCGGTCAGGCGCACGAAGGCGCCGAACATGATCAGGTCCAGTGTCAGGAACCAGGCCAGGAACACCAGTTTGCGGTAGCGCGCGAGCAGTCCGGGCCGCGGGCCCGGCCCGGCCGCGTCCGGGGCGGCGGCGCTTGCGATGCGGGTCATCAGCCGATCCGGGAGTTCTTCAGCAACGCGCGGATGTCGTCGCGCACGGCCTCGGGCTGCTGCGCGTCGGGGGAAGCGCATCATCAGGTGGCCCAGGGGGTCGACGATCCACAGCCCCCGCGCCAGTTCGGCGGCGGGATCGGCGGCGCCGGGGGCCAGCCAGTCCGCCAGCCGGGCGGGGTCGGCGCGCAGGACGTGCGTGCCGGCATAGGCTTCCTCGACCACGGGCGCGGCGGGCGCATCGTCGGTGATGAACCAGACGCGTTCCAGCCGGTCGACCGCCTTGCCCTGGCTGGCGTGGGAATTGCGCAGCACGAACAGGCCGCGCACGCAGGATTCCGGGCAGGCGCCGGGGCCCGCGCTGATCAGCAGCCACTGGCCCTGGTCCATCGGCGGGTTCATCTGCAGCACCGCGTACATGATGGGGATGTTGTCGATGACCGCCGAGAGCACACCCACGCAGGCGTTGGCGAGGGTGGCGCCGAGCGCGCCGTAGACCCAGCTCGGCTCAGGTCCGAACCATCCCCACGCCAGAACGGTGACCACGGCGATGGCAATCACGACGAGCACGAACCAGCGTGCTACGGCATCTGCCAGGCGCTGCATCGGCGCCCGCGAGCGCTGCGCCGCGGCGACCATGTGCACGATCTGCGACAGTTTTTCCATGGCATAGCCGGAACGCTCAAG
>CBFGXR010000525.1:0-1599 GCA_965652675.1 uncultured Castellaniella sp. | reverse complement strand
CGTGCGCCAGCGCCTGCGCGACGACGCGCGCGAACCCCTGCTGATCAAGACGGTCCGCAGCGAAGGCTATGTGTTCTCGGCGCCGGTCCGGATCGTGGAGGGCTAGGATGCGCGCCCCCCACGCCGTCGCGGCCCGGTTCGGCTGGCCGCGCACCCTGGCCAGCCGGCTGTTCCTGATCTTCCTGGGGGGCCTGGTGGTGGCCCACGGGCTGTCGTTCGGCCTGCAATTCTACGAACGCTATGAAAGCGCGCGCACCGTCATGCTGGACGACCTGGAGCGCGACGTGATCGTGTCCTTCGCCATCCTGGACCGCCTGCCGCCCGACGAACGCGCGGCCTGGCTGCCGCGCCTGTCCAGCGAGAACCGCACCTATCTGCTGGGCCCCGGCGAAGCCGACCAGCCGCTGCGGCTGGAAGCCGGCCGCGCCGCCGTCGCCTCCATCGAAGGCGCCCTGGCCGGCGCCTACCCCTTGCAGGCGGGCAACGTGGCCGACGATCCCAGGCACATCCAGGTGCGCGCAACGCTGCATGACGGCAGCCACGCCACGCTGGACATCCGCCTGTCCATCGCGCCGATGCCGCGCTGGCTGCCCATCGTGCTGCTGACGCAGCTGGCGCTGCTGGTGGCGTGCGCCTGGTTCGCGGTGCGCCTGGCGACACGGCCGCTGACGCGGCTGGCCAAGGCGGCCGATTCGCTGGACCCCGACAGGCGCGGCCCGCGCCTGGACGAACGCGGGCCGTCCGAAGTGGCCGACGCGGCGGCCGCCTTCAACGCCATGCAGGACCGCATCGCCGCACATGTGGCCGAACGCATGCGCATCCTGAGCGCGATCTCGCACGACCTGCAGACGCCGATCACGCGCATGAAGCTGCGCTCGGAATTCATGGAGGACTCGCCCGACAAGGGCAAATTGTCGCAGGACCTGGACGAGGTCGAACAACTGGTGCGCGAAGGCCTGGATTACGCCCGCAGCGCGCACGGCCAGACCGAACCGACCGCGCGCATCGACCTGAACGCGTTCCTGGACAGCCTGGTCTGCGACTACCAGGATACCGGCCGCGCGGTCAGCCTGACCGGCGCCTGCCCCGAGCCCCTGTCCACGCGGCCACGCGCACTGCGCCGGGTCCTGGGCAACCTGATCGACAATGCCTTGAAATTCGGCGGCGCCGCCGAAGTGGAGGTCCGCTCGCACCCCGACGGCCGGGGCCTGTCCCTGTTCGTGCGCGACCGCGGGCCGGGCATTCCGGAAACCGAACTGCGGGCCGTGCTGCAGCCCTTCTACCGCGTGGAAAGCTCGCGCAACCGGGGCACGGGCGGCACGGGCCTGGGCCTGGCCATCGCCACCCAGCTGGCGTCGGTGCTGAACGGCAGGCTGGTACTGAGCAACCGCGCGGGCGGGGGCCTGTCGGCCGAACTGCGCCTGGACCCGGACGCTTGATCCGCATACGCAACGCCCCGCGCGGCCATCGCCGCGCGGGGCATCGGTCCGCCGGAAAGCGCGGCGGTCAGAGGATCTCGAAGGCCACGTCGACATTGCCCCGGATGGCGCCGGAATACGGGCAGGTCTGATGCGCGGTATCCACCAGCAGACGTTTTTG
>CBFGXR010000524.1:0-1599 GCA_965652675.1 uncultured Castellaniella sp. | reverse complement strand
CGGCGCGGCGGCCTGCACGGTGGCCTTGGGCGCGATCTGGCTGGTGGCCCCCGGCAGGGCGGCCCGGACGAAGGACGGATGCACCAGCAGGGCCAGCGCCAGGAGCGGCGGGATCAGGACGGACAGGAGCCGGCGATGATCCGGGCGGCGCCGCGGGGTGTCGGAGACTGGCGGGAGGACGCGCATGGTATGGGGGGCGGGGAAAAGAGGGGGCGGGGGCGTCAGCGCTGCCGTGAATAGGCCAGGATGACGATGCAGGACAGCACGATCAGGCCACCCAGCAGCTGGCGATCGTTGAAGGCCTGGTCCAGGATCAGCCGGCCCAGGGCCAGGCTGGCGACGGGCTCGGCGTTCATCACCGGGGCGTTGCGCGGCATGTCGAGCCGGGGCATGAGGATGAACAGGGTGCAGAAGCCGGTCATGTAGCACAGGGAAAGGACCGCCAGGGCGGCCCAGCCGGCAAGGCCGTCGGGCGGCCGCATGCCGCCCGGCATGAAATCGGCCGCACCCGCGGCCAGCATGGCGCAGAAGACGATGAGAATGGTGTACAGGCTGCGTACCGGTCCCGGCAGGGCGGCGAGCTTGTGTTCGGTGACCCACAGCGCGCCGGCGAACAGGCTGGCGCTGCCGAAGGCCAGCGCGACCCCTGCCGCCCAGCGGGCATCGGGCGCCGCGCCGTTCCCCAGCAGGCCGGGTAGGTCCAGGACCAGCGCCAGTCCCGCCAGGATCAGGCCCATCAGCAGGCTGGCGCGGCGGGTCGGGCGCGGGCCGCCCAGCGCCCAGGTCAGCAGGGCGAACAGCAGCGGGAACAGGCTGTTGATGAGCAGCGCCAGGGCGACCGGGATGCGGGCCACGGCGGAATACAGGCAGAAGCTCTGCAGGGCGATCAGCAGGCCGAGCAGGCCCTGCCAGGCGCCCAGCCGGGCGGGCAGGCCCAGGCCCTGCCGGCGCCACAGCACGATGCCCAGCAGCGCCAGCAGGCTGGCGCCGGCCCGGCATGTCACCCCCAGCAGCACGCCCGCGCCGTCATCGAAGGCCACGCGGGCCGCGACGTGATTGGCGGAGAAGATCGTGCTGATGAGGATCAGGGTGCCGACCGCCAGGTGGCGGGGCAGGGCGGCGGCCGGCTGTGAGGCCGGCATCATGGCGAATGAGGCATGGAAGAAGACGCGAAGGACTGCCCGCGGCGCGCGTCGGGCCCGTGAAAGCCGGATCGGCGGACCGGCGCGGGTTTTCGATGCCGGACAAGAAATTTTACAAGGGTGCCGCGGGAAAGTTAAGGCCTCAAACGGACGCGGGCATGTGAGGCCGCCCGTGTGTCGCAGGTTCGACACACGGGCGGCGGCCGTGCCCGGCGGACGTGGGTTCAGGAACGGGCCGACAGCAGCCTGGGCGGCCGGGCCGGGGCATGCAGGGCGCGCGGCGCGCCGGCCGTGCGCCGCGTGTCCGGATGATCGGCCTCGTCCAGGTGGAAAAAGGCCACCAGATCGACCAGGGTGTCGGCCTGCTCCTGCAGGCTGGCCGCCGCTGCGGCCGACTCCTCGACCAGGCTGGCGTTCTGGCGGGTGACGTCGTCCATCTGGGTGACGGCCGAGTTGA
>CBFGXR010000523.1:0-1601 GCA_965652675.1 uncultured Castellaniella sp. | reverse complement strand
ACCTTCCGGCCGCGCGCCGGCGGCCAGCGCGCCTGGCTCGACGGCCACAACCTCACCGGCGTGCTGGCGCTGCCCTTCCACCTGATGATCGCCTACACCGGCGTGGCCATCTTCATGCTCAGCTACGTCACCGCGGGCGTGGACGTGGCCTACGAGGGCGACGTGTTCAAGTACTTCGAGGTGGCCGGCGACGGCTACGAGCGGCCGGAGGAGGGCCGTCCGCTGGCGCAGCTGCATTCGGTGGACGCGCTGGTCGCCGACGCCCGCGAACGCCTGGGCCGCCCCGTAGCCTGGGCCAGCGTGCACCACCCCGACGACGCCAGCGCCATCATTTCCTTCGGTGGCGACCACAGCGCCGCCGTGGCCTGGGATTTCGACCAGGTGCACTACGACGCCGCCACCGGCGAATTCCTCCACCACAGCCAGCCCGACAGCGCCGGCTACGGCACCTACACCTTCCTGGGCGGCCTGCACATGGCGCAGTTCGGCCCCCACGACGTGCGCTGGCTGTATTTCCTGCTCGGCCTGGCCGGCTGCGTGATGCTGGCCAGCGGCATGCAGGTGTGGGTGGCCAAGCGCGAGCGCGCCGCCGGCCCCGGCCATGCCCTGGTGCGCGCGCTCAACGTCGGCGTGGTCGCCGGGATGCCGGCGGCGGTGATGCTGGTGTTCCTGGCCAACCGGCTGCTGCCGATGGACCTGGCGGACCGCCGGGGCGCGGAGATCACGGTGTTCGTGCTCGCCTGGGCGGCGCTGGCCGCCTACCGGTTCTGATGACCATGCCCGCCTGGCTGTCCATCGCTTCGCGCACGGCCGCCGCCACCGTCGGCGGCTACCTGCTGGCCTACGGCAGCGCCGCGTTCCTGACCCTGGTGCTGCCGCTGGGCCGGGTGGACCGCGTCGCCTTCGCCACCCTGCTGTGTTTCGGGGTCTGGGCGGCGGGCGCGGTCTATGTGTTCGCGGCCCGCACCGCGTGGCACGCCTGGGCGGCGTCGGCCGGCCTGGGCGGCCTGCTGTGGGGCATCACCCTGTTGTTCCCGGAGGCGGCGGCCAGGCCATGAAGGACACCCTCTCGAAATCGATGGCCTGGCTGCACACCTGGTCGGGCCTGCTGGTGGGATGGCTGTTGTTCGTGATCTTCGTCGGCGGGACCATCGCCTGCTTCGACCGCGAGCTCGACGACTGGTCGCGGCCCTGGTTGCACGAGGCGGCGCTGCCCGAACAGCCCCGGTTCGACGCGGCGTTCGCGCGCACCGCGCAGGTGCACCCGGTGGCGCATTCGTGGTTCGTGCTGGCCGGCAACCCGCGCGAGAAGGCCACGCAGAACTACGCCTTCTTCGACGACGGCAGCCACTGGCACGAGGCGCTGCACCCGGAAACCGGCCAGCCGGTGCCGGACGCCGCGGGCGGCGACTTCTTCTTCGAGCTGCACTACAACCTGCATGCCGGCAATACCGGCATGATCCTGGTCGGCATCGCCGGCATGATGATGCTGGTGGCGCTGGTGGCCGGCGTGATCATCCACAAGCGCATCTTCCGGGATTTCTTCACCTTCCGGCCGCGCGCCGGCGGCCAGCGCGCCTGGCTCGACGGCCACAACCTCA
>CBFGXR010000522.1:0-1602 GCA_965652675.1 uncultured Castellaniella sp. | reverse complement strand
GCAGATGGCTTCGCTGTTCGAGAACATCGGCACGGTGCAGGACGGCATCGCCACCCTGACCCACCCGCCCAAGGTGCTGGACGCGCCGGACGCGCGGCCCCTGGAGGTCAGCCGGGGCGAGGTGGTCTTCGAACGAGTGTCCTTCAACTACAACGGCGAACGCCAGGTGTTCGACGGGCTCGACCTGGTCGTGCGTCCCGGGGAAAAGATCGGCCTGGTCGGACGCTCGGGCGCCGGCAAGTCCACGCTGATCAACCTGCTGCTGCGCTTCTACGACGTGGACGACGGCCGGATCCTGATCGACGGCCAGGACGTCGCCCGCGTGACGCAGGACAGCCTGCGCGGCGCCATCGGCATGGTGACGCAGGACACCTCGTTGCTGCACCGCTCGATCCGCGACAACATCGCCTACGGCCGTCCCGACGCCAGCGACGAGGACATCCGGGCGGCCGCGGCGCGCGCCCAGGCCGACGAATTCATCCGGCAGCTGGGCGATCCCGGGGGTCGCCGGGGCTACGACACCCTGGTGGGCGAGCGCGGCGTGAAACTGTCCGGCGGCCAGCGCCAGCGCGTCGCCATCGCCCGCGTCATGCTCAAGAACGCGCCGATCCTGCTGCTGGACGAGGCCACCAGCGCACTGGACTCGGAAGTCGAAGCGGCCATCCAGGAAAGCCTGGACGAGATCATGCAGGACAAGACCGTGATCGCCATCGCCCACCGCCTGTCCACCATCGCCGCCATGGACCGGCTCGTCGTCCTGGACGAAGGCCGCATCATCGAACAGGGCAGCCACGCGGAACTGCTGGCGAAGGACGGTGCGTACGCGCGCCTGTGGCGCCACCAGAGCGGCGGCTTCCTGGCGCAGGAAACGGACGACGCCCTCGAACCGGTGTCGTAGGTCCGCGCGGGCCGCGACGAAGACCGGCGCCACCACGGCGCCGACGGCGGCCGCCATCAGGGAAAGCCCTCTGCCGGCCCTGAAACAGTGGTGCGAACGCGCCGGTTCGGACAAAATGACATTCGGTCATATTTTTATAACCTTTCGCAAGATGCTTCGCATCCACGCGCCGGCGTCGGCGCCGGCACGGTATCCGGGGGAATGCCAGCATGCTCTTCGAAATCGTCCACACCAGCGGCACCACGATCTATTTCATCTTCGTGATCCTGTTCTGGTGGATGAGCCGCGTCCCCAGGACCGATCCGGGCGCGGGCTGGTGGGCATGCGCCATCCTCTGCATGGCGCTCGCGCGCCTGCTGCTGCTCGCCCTGGGCGGCATCCACGATCCGCGCCTGGTCACGATCGTCTACGCCGTATTCGTCTCCCTGGAAAAAGTCTTCCTCGCCCTGGGCATCGCCCGGTTCCTGAAACTGGACATCCGAGGCCGCTGGATCCTCTGGCCCGCCGGCCTGCTGGCCGCCTGGACCGGCGCCGCCGGACTGGACGCCGTTTCCTTGCCGATCTACAGCATCGGCCTGGCGGCGTTCAACGTGGCCGCGCTCGCCTTCACGGCCGCCTGCTGCCTGCTCAGGCGCCGCGAGGCGCCCGGCCGCCTCATCCTGATCACGGCCATCGCTTCCGGCGCGCTCGCGCTGCACTGGACC
>CBFGXR010000521.1:0-1602 GCA_965652675.1 uncultured Castellaniella sp. | reverse complement strand
GTGGCCATGACCGACGAGGCCGTCGGCCACTATTGCGGCATGAACCTCTACGAACACATCGGCCCCAAGGGCCAGATTCTCCTGCGCGACCGGGACGTCCCGGTCTGGTTTTCCACCATCCGCGAAGTCTTCGCCTACACGATCCTGCCCGAGGAGCCCAAGGCCATCCTCGCCATCTACGTGCAGGACATGGGCCGCGCCGGGCCGGACGGCAATCCGCCGTCCGACGCCTGGATCGACGCCCGCACCGCCCATTACCTGATCGAAAGCGGTGCGGTCGGCGGCATGGGCGCGCCCGACGCCCTGCCCTTCGCCCGGCTGGAGGACGCCCAGGCCTACGCCGCGCGCCATGGCGGACGCGTCGTCGGTTTCAGGGACATGCCGGAAGACTACGTCCTGCGCGCGCCCGAATCCGCGCCGTCCCGCGCGGACCTCGAACCCGTCGGAGCCCACTGATGAACACACCCCATCTTCCCCGCCGCCGGCGGTTCCTCGGCATCCTGGCCGCCAGCGCCGCCCTGGTCGGCCCCGGCACCCTGCGCGCCGCCCTGCGTGATCCCGCCGCCCTGCCCGAGCCGGTCACCTGGAACGGCGTCGCGCTGGGCGCCGACGCGCAGATGCAGCTGCTGCATCCCGACCGCGCCCACGCCGAACGGCTGGTGCGCATGGCCGTCGCCGAAGTCCACCGCCTGGAGCGGGTGTTCAGCCTGTACCGCGAGGACAGCGCCCTGACGCGCCTGAACCGCCAGGGCCGCCTGAACGATCCCTCGCCAGACCTGAGCCGCCTGTTGTCCCAGGCCGTCGCCTTCGGCGAACGGACCGGCGGCCTGTTCGACCCCAGCGTGCAGGTACTGTGGGACCTGTACGCCGCCCGCGCGCTTGCCGGCCGGCCGCTGCCCCCGCCCCCCGCCGAACTGCGGGCCGCGCTGGCCAGGGTGGACTACCGCGCCATCCGCGTCGAGGAAGACGCCATCGTGCTGGAACGCCCGGGCATGGCGCTGACCCTGAACGGCATCGCCCAGGGCTACATCACCGACCGGGTGACCGAACTGCTGCGGGCCAACGGCCTGGAGCACGCCATGATAGACCTGGGCGAGGCCCGCGCCCTGGGCTGGCCCGCGCCGGACCGTCCCTGGCGCGCCGGCATCGCCGATCCCCGGGCGCCCGGCCGCGTCCTGGAGACCATCGATCTGGGCGACCGGGCGCTGGCCACTTCGGGCGGCTACGGCACGCCGCTGGATCCCGCCGGACACTTCACCCACCTGTTCGATCCACACACGGGCCAGGCGACGCCGCGCTGGCGCAGCGTCACCGTGCGCGCGCCCGACGCGACGACCGCCGACGCGCTGTCCACGGCCTTCGCCCAGATGCCCGCCGACACGATCCGTGGTATGATTTCGCGCTTTCCAGTTCAGGCATGGCTGATGGCGCCGGATAACGGCAGTCTGATCCGCCTGGGATGACCGGAAAAAGCGCTCGAAAGAGCGCCCTCGAAGCGACATGACAAGCTTCCAAAAGCGCGTTATAATTTCGCTTCTTTAGCGGCTGTAGCTCAGTTGGATAGAGTACTTGGCTACGAACCAAGGGGTCGTGGGTTCGAAT
>CBFGXR010000520.1:0-1603 GCA_965652675.1 uncultured Castellaniella sp. | reverse complement strand
CGATCAGTGGGTGCTGGCCTGCGACCCGGCCCGGACCGGCATCGGCCCGCTGGTGGACCAGCTGCTGCTCGATCGCGGCCAGGCGGGCCTGCGGCCCGGCACGCTGAACGCCCTGGCGCGCGCCCTGCTCGACGATCCTCCCGTCCTGGACGCGCTTTTCGAAGGCGACGCTACCGAAAATCAGGACGATGATGCACAATGACGAATAAACGGCCGGACCACGGCGCCACTGGGAATCGACATGCTGAAAGTCAATGAAATCCTGCGCGTGAAGGGGCACACGCTATACACAGGGACGCCCGACATGCCGGTGCGCGAAGCCATCGCCACCATGAGCCAACTCGACATCGGCTCGCTGGTCATCATGGACCACGGCCAGCTCGTCGGCATGCTGACCTTCCGCGAAATCATCAACCACCTGAACGCCCACGACGGCCAGGCCGGCGACTACACGGTGCGCAGCATCATGGACGACGCGCCCGTCAGCGTCACGCCCAACACCGATGCCGACGAAGTCCAGCGCCTGATGCTCGACAAGCACGCCCGCTACATCCCGGTGATGGACGGCCCCACCCTGATGGGCGTGATCTCGTTCTACGACATGGCGCGCGCCATCGTCGAGGCCCAGCAGTTCGAGAACGACATGCTCAAGGCCTACATCCGCGACTGGCCCTCCGACCCGTCGGAGGCACCGGCCCGTTGAAGTCCCGTCCAGGCGCCGCTCAGGCCAGCGCCTGCCAGGCGCGACGCAGGATATCGGGACCTTCGGCCCGCAGCAGCGCGGGATCCGACAGCATGCGCCGCCATTGCCGCGCGCCGGGGCGGCCCGTATGCCAGCCCAGCACGCCGCGCACCAGGATGTGCAGCGGCACGCCGCGCGCGTGCTGCGCGGTCACATAATCGATCCAGGCGTCCAGGACGGATTCGGGCTCGGGCAGCGCCTGATCGGGCGCCATGCGACGGCTCAATTCGGCCAGGATGTCCGGATGGTGCCAGGCCGCCCGGCCCAGCATCACGCCGTCCAGGCGCGTCATCCAGTCCAGGCAGGTCTCGGCGTCGGCCAGCCCGCCGTTCAGCACGAACGCCGCATCCGGAAAATCCTGTTTCAGACGTTCGGCGTCCGCATAGCGCAGCGGCGGCTTTTCCCGGTTGTCCTTGGGCGACAGGCCTTTCAGGACCGCGCTGCGCGCATGCACGATGAACACCCGGCAGCCGGCTTCATGCAGGATGCCGACGAAATCGCGCACGAAATCGTAGGATTCGTCGTAATCCAGGCCCAGGCGATGCTTGACCGTCACCGGCACCGACACGGCGTCGCGCATGGCGCGGACACAATCGGCGACCAGGTTCGGCTCGGCCATCAGGCAGGCCCCGAAGGCGCCACGCTGGACCCGTTCGGACGGACAGCCGCAGTTCAGGTTGATCTCGTCGTAGCCCCAGCGTTCGCCCAGCCGCGCGCACTGCGCCAAGGCGTCCGGTTCGCTGCCGCCCAGCTGCAGGGCCACGGGATGTTCGGCCGGATCGAAATCCAGGTGCCGGGCCACGTCGCCGTGCAGCAGGGCGCCGGCGGTGATCATCTCGGTGTACAGGCGGGCGCGGGGCG
>CBFGXR010000519.1:0-1605 GCA_965652675.1 uncultured Castellaniella sp. | reverse complement strand
GACCAACATCGGGATCGGCGACCACCTGGGGCTGAACTACATCAGCACGGTCGAGGATCTGGCCATCGTCAAGCGCGTCATCGTCGAGAACGTGGCGCCGACGGGCATGGCCGTCCTCAATGCGCAGGATCCCATCGTCGCCCAGATGGCGTCCGGCTGCCCCGGCCGGGTCACCTTCTTCGCCCGCGACGGCCGTCATCCGGTGATCGAGACCCACCGGGCGCAGGGCGGCCGGGTGGTGTTCGTGGATCAGGGCGACCTGGTGTTCGCGGAGGCCGGCGCCGAGACGCGCATCGAGCTGGCCGCCGTGCCCCTGACCCGCGCGGGCAGCATCGGTTTCCAGGTCGAGAACGCCATGGCCGCCGCCGCCGCGGCCTGGGCCATGGGCGTGGACTGGGTGCGCATCCAGGCGGGCCTGGCCTCGTTCGTCAACGACGCCGGGACCGTGCCGGGCCGCTTCAATGTGTTCGAGCACCGGGGCGCGACGCTGATCGCCGACTACGGCCACAATCCGGACGCGATCCTGGCGCTGGTGGAGGCCGTCGAAGCCATGCCCGCCCGGCGCCGCACCGTGGTGATCAGCGGGGCGGGAGACCGGCGCGACCAGGACATCCGCCGCCAGACGGAGATCCTGGGCGACGTGTTCGATACGGTCGTCCTGTACCAGGACCAGTGCCAGCGCGGCCGCGTCGACGGCGAGGTCCTGGCCCTGCTGCGCGAGGGCCTGGGGGCCGCCCGGCGCATGAGCCGCCTGGAGGAGATCCATGGCGAATTCCTGGCCATCGACGCCGCGCTGGACGCCCTGGAACCGGGCGACCTGTGCCTGGTCCTGATCGATCAGGTCGAGGAGGCGCTCGCCCACATCGCCCGGCGGATCGAACCCCGGGGCGATGAGGTGGATACAATCCCCGTCAAAGAGGGAATCGTGCGCGCGCATGCCTATCCGTAATCCGAGTCTGTCGCGCCTGGCCGCGGGCCTGGCGCTGTCGTTGGCCGTGGTCCTGGGGGCCGCGCCGGCCTGCGCGCGGGGTTACATCGGCCGCACGCTCGACGTCCCCGTGCCGGGCGGCGTGGCGGCGGTGCCGCTGGGCGCGGCCGGCCAGGCGCCCAGGGCCAGCTATCAAGGGCGGCGCGTCCTGGTGGTCCGCGACAGCGACGGACTCTGGGTCGCCCTGGTGGGCATCCCCCTGGGCACCGCGCCGGGCCGCCAGTCGCTGCAGGTGCAGGGCGGGCCGGCGGCCGCGTTCGAGGTCCGGCCCAAGCAATACGCGGCCCAGCACATCACGCTGAAGAACCGCCGCCAGGTTTCGCCCGATCCCGACGACCTGAAGCGGGTCGAGCGCGAACTCGGCCTGCAGCTGGCCGCCTACCGCACGTACCGGGACGGCGTCGTGCCGAGCAACGTCCTGCTGGACCGCCCCGTCGGCGGGCGCCTGTCCAGCCCGTTCGGCCTGCGGCGCTTTTTCAACGGCGAGGAACGCAACCCGCACTCGGGGCTGGATTTCGCCGTGCCGGCCGGCACGTCCGTCAAGGCGCCGGCCGCCGGCCGCGTGGCGCTGGTGGGGGATTATTTCTTCAACGGCAAGACCGTGTTCGTGGACCACG
>CBFGXR010000518.1:0-1618 GCA_965652675.1 uncultured Castellaniella sp. | reverse complement strand
GTGCAGCGCGAGCACACCCAGCCGCTCTACCTCGACCTGGAGATCCCGGCCGGCCGGATGGTGGGCCTGATCGGCCCGGACGGCGTGGGCAAGTCCACGCTGCTGTCGATCCTGGCCGGGGCCCGCGTCATCCAGGAGGGCCGGGTCGAGGTCCTGGACGGCGACATGGCGCAGCGCGCCCACCGCGACCGCGCCTGCCCGCGCATCGCCTACATGCCGCAGGGGCTGGGGAAGAACCTCTACCCGACTCTCTCGGTCGAGGAAAACCTGCAGTTCTTCGCCCGGCTGTTCGGCCATGACGCCGCCGAACGGCGCCGGCGCATCGACGACCTGACCCGCAGCACCGGCCTGCACCCGTTCCTGTCGCGCCCGGCCGGCAAGCTGTCGGGCGGCATGAAGCAGAAGCTCAGCCTGTGCTGCGCCCTGATCCACGATCCGGATTTCCTGATCCTGGACGAACCCACCACCGGCGTCGATCCGCTCGCCCGCGCCCAGTTCTGGGACCTGATCGCCCGCATCCGCGCCGGCCAGCCGGGCGGGCACGCCGGGCCGCCCCAAGGGGGCGGCATCACCGTGATCGTCGCCACCGCCTACATGGACGAGGCGCAGCGCTTCGACTGGCTGGTCGCCATGGACCAGGGCCATGTGCTGGCCACCGGCACGCCCGCCGAGCTGCTGGCCTCCACCGGCCAGAAGACGCTGGAATCGGCCTTCATCCACCTGCTGCCGCCTTCCCGGCGCGAGGGCTACGCCCCGGTGGAAATCCCGCCGCTGCCCGAGGACACGGACGGCGACATCGCCATCGAGGCCGAGGGCCTGACCATGCGGTTCGGCGATTTCGTCGCCGTCGATCACGTCAGCTTCCGCATCCGGCGCGGCGAGATCTTCGGCTTCCTGGGCTCGAACGGCTGCGGCAAGTCCACCACCATGAAGATGCTGACGGGGCTGCTGCCCGCCAGCGAAGGCCGCGCCTGGCTGTTCGGCCACGAGATCGATCCCGACGACCTGGACGTGCGCCGCCGGGTCGGCTACATGTCCCAGTCGTTCTCGCTGTACGGCGAACTGACGGTGCGCCAGAACCTGGTCCTGCACGCCCGCCTGTTCCACGTCCCGCCCGGGCGCATCCCGGACCGGGTCCAGGCCATGGTGGAACGCTTCGGCCTGGGCGAGGCGCTGGACATGCTGCCCGACAGCCTGCCGCTGGGCATCCGCCAGCGGCTGTCGCTGGCCGTGGCGATGGTGCACGAACCGGAACTGCTGATCCTGGACGAGCCCACGTCCGGCGTGGATCCCATCGCCCGCGACGATTTCTGGCGCCTGCTGATCACGCTGTCGCGCCGCGACCGGGTGACGATCTTCATTTCCACCCATTTCATGAACGAGGCCGAGCGCTGCGACCGCATGTCCATGATGCACGCGGGGCGCGTGCTCGACAGCGACCGGCCCGCCGAACTGGTGCGCAAGCGCGGCGCCGGGACGCTGGAAGAGGCCTTCATCGGCTACCTGCTGGAGGCCAGCGGCGAAGCCGCGCCGCCGCCTGTGACCGCCGCGTCAGGAACGTCCGGAATCGCCGCGAAGACCGCCCCCGGGGTCGCGGCCGATGGCGCCCCGCCCGCCG
>CBFGXR010000517.1:0-1619 GCA_965652675.1 uncultured Castellaniella sp. | reverse complement strand
GGCTCAGCATCGCCGTGGCCGCGGATCCCGATCCGAAACCCTGACTCAGGAGAAGAAGTTCTTCACCTTGTCCGTCCAGGACTCGCTCTTGGGCGAATGGCGGTCGCCGCCGCTGTTCAGCGACGATTCGAACTGGCGCAGCAGCGCCTTCTGTTCGTCGTTCAGGCGCACCGGGGTTTCCACCACGACGTGGCAGTACAGATCGCCGGGATAGCTGGAACGCACGCCCTTGATGCCCTTGCCGCGCAGGCGGAAGGTCTTGCCGGTCTGGGTGCCTTCGGGGATGGTGATTTCCCCGCGCCCCGACAGGGTCGGGACTTCCTGCACGCCGCCCAGCGCCGCCTTGGTGAAGGGGATGGTCAGTTCGCAGTGCAGGTCCTCGCCCTGGCGCTCGAAGATGCCGTGGGGCTTGATGCGGATTTCCACGTACAGATCGCCCGGCGGGCCGCCGTTCAGCCCCGGTTCGCCGTTGCCGGTGGAGCGGATGCGCATGCCGTCGTCGATCCCGGCGGGGATCTTGACCTGCAGGGTCTTGTTCTTGCGGATGCGGCCCACGCCATCGCAATCGCCGCAGGGATCGGTGATTTCCTGGCCGGTGCCGTGGCAGGTCGGGCAGGTCTGCTGGACGCTGAAGAAGCCCTGCTGCATGCGCACGGCGCCGCTGCCGCCGCAGGTGTGGCAGGTGCGCGGCGAAGTCCCGGGCTTGGCGCCCGAGCCGTGGCAGGTCTCGCAGGATTCCCAGCTGGGGATGCGGATCTCGGTGTCGAAACCGTTGGCCGCCTGCTCCAGGCTGATTTCCAGGGAATATTTCAGGTCGGCGCCGCGATAGACCTGCGGACCGCCGCCGCCCCGGCGGCCGGCGGCGCCGCCGAAGATTTCCCCGAAGATGTCGCCGAAGGCGTCGGCGAAGCCGCCCGCCCCGCCGCCCATGCCCGCGCCGGCGGCCGCGTTCGGGTCCACGCCGGCATGGCCGAAGCGGTCATAGGCCGAACGCTTTTCCGCGTCGGACAGGATCTCGTAGGCTTCCTTGGCCTCCTTGAACTTGTCCTCGGCCTCCTTGCTGTCCGGATTGCGGTCCGGATGGTATTTCATGGCCAGCTTGCGGTAGGCCTTGCGCATGTCGTCGTCCGAGGCGTTCTTGGCCACGCCCAGGACGTCGTAAAAATCTCGTTTTGCCATGGATTCGGGTTGCCTGTGTATGCGCTGCAGATTGAAGGACAGATGCCCGGTCCGGCGAAAACGCCGGTTCCGGGCAGGGGCATGCGGCCGCCGGCCGCGCACCGGACGATCCCGCAGGACCGCCGGACGCGCGGCCGGCGAGGACTCAGTCGCGCTTCACTTCCTTGAAGTCGGCATCGACGACGTCGTCTTCCGCCGGCTTGGCGCCATCGGCGGCGGCCGCGCCCTCGGCCGCCTGCTTGGCCTGCATGTCGGCGTACATCTTTTCGCCGAGCTTCTGTGAAGCGGTGGACAGGGCCTCGACCTTGGCGTCGATGGCGGCCTTGTCGTCGCCCTTGATGGCTTCTTCCAGGTCCTTGATGGCCGACTCGATGGCGTCCTTTTCAGCGGCTTCGAGCTTGTCGCCGGCCATGGAGCCGGAGCGGTCGAGGACGATGGAG
>CBFGXR010000516.1:0-1622 GCA_965652675.1 uncultured Castellaniella sp. | reverse complement strand
GGTCGGGAACGAAGCAGCCACAGCCGCGCGGAACCAGTGCCGAAGTCAGGCTCGCCTTTCCTTTTCCCCCTCCAGGGCGGCCTATGAGCTATCTCGTCTTGGCGCGCAAATGGCGCCCCCGTTCATTCGATACGCTGATTGGCCAGGATCACGTGGTGCGTGCCCTGACCCATGCGCTGTCGTCCGGCCGGCTGCACCATGCCTGGCTGTTCACCGGCACGCGCGGCGTGGGCAAGACCACCCTGTCGCGGATCCTCGCCAAATCCCTGAACTGCGCCCAGGGCGTCACCGCCACCCCCTGCGGCCAGTGCCAGGCCTGCACGGAAATCGACGCGGGCCGCTACGTGGACTACATCGAACTCGACGCGGCCTCGAACCGGGGCGTCGACGAAATGACCCAGTTGCTGGAACAGGCGGTCTACGCGCCGTCGTCCGGCCGCTTCAAGGTCTATATGATCGACGAAGTCCACATGCTGACCGGGCATGCGTTCAACGCCATGCTGAAGACGCTGGAAGAGCCGCCCGAGCACGTCAAGTTCATCCTGGCGACCACCGACCCGCAGAAAATCCCGGTCACGGTGCTGTCGCGCTGCCTGCAGTTCAACCTGAAGCAGATGACGGTGCCCGCCATCGTCGACCATCTCCAGGACATCCTGGCGCAGGAATCCGTGCCGGCCGATCCCCGGGGATTGCGCCTGATCGCCCAGGCGGCGGCCGGCTCGATGCGCGATGCCCTGTCGCTGACGGACCAGGCCATCTCCTTTTCGGCGGGCGACCTGACCGCCGCCGCCGTGGGCGAGATGCTCGGCACGCTGGACCAGCACCACCTGCTCGACCTGCTGCGGGCCCTGGCGGCCGCCGACGCGCCCGGCATCCTGGCCGTGGCCGACGATCTGGCCGCGCGCGGCCTGTCGTTCCAGGCGGCGCTGGCGGATCTGGCCGTGCTGCTGTCGCGGGTGGCCATCGCCCAGCGCCTGGGCCACGCCCAGGCCGACGATCCCCTGGCGGAAGACGTCACCGCCCTGGCCGGCGTCCTGACGCCGGACGACGTGCAGCTGTTCTACGCCGTGGCGGTGCACAGCCGCCAGGAACTCGCCCTGGCGCCCGACGAGCAGGCGGGCTTCGTCATGGCCTGTCTGCGCATGCTGGCCCTGCTGCCGGAAGGCCGCGTGCCGCCCGTGGCCATGGGGTCGCCGCCGACGGCCGGGACCGAAGACCGGTCGGCCGCCGCGCCCGTGGCGGCGACGCCGCCGGTCGTCGAAGCCGCCGCGCCGGCCGCCGACGTCTCCCGGCCCGTCGCCACGCCGCCCGACGCTTCACCGGCCCCGGCGGCCGCCTCGGCGCCGGCCGCGGATGAATCCGGGCCGCCCGCCTGGGAATCCGCGCCGGACCAGTCCGCGGTGGCCCCGCGGGCGCCTGAGCCGGTCCGCGCATCCGGCGCGTCCGGGCCCGTCGTGGCCGCCCCGGACGTCTCTCCCCGGCCGCCGGTTCCGGCGCCCGACCCCGATCCCGCGCCGGACCGCGATCCGATTCCGGACCCCGACCCGGCCCCGCCCGCGCCCCCCGACGAGGCCGCGTCCGCCTCGGACGACTGGACCGACGCCGTGCCCGACGACCCGGCC
>CBFGXR010000515.1:0-1632 GCA_965652675.1 uncultured Castellaniella sp. | reverse complement strand
GCCCCCCCGCCCGCCCGGCGGCGCGGCCGCAAGCGGGGATGCCGCGTCGGCGCCCGCCGGGCCGGACGCGGCCCGCGCCGCTGCCGGCAGGCCCGCCCACCCGCCGGCCCAGAGAAACGCGGCGGCGGCCAGGATGGCGGCGACGCGTCGCGTGGAATGACAGGTCATGGATTCGGCTCCTCGGAGGAAACGGAGGGATCGGATTCGGGCGCCTTCGGCGTTCCGGTCGTCGGGGACGGATCCGGCCCGGGCGCCGGGGCGCCCTCGGGCACGACGTCGTCCAGCCGCCGGACTTCGAAATCCGCGCGCAGAGGTTCCAGCGGCGGCAGCGGCCGGCCGGCCTTGGCCGACAGTTCGGCGAAGCGGCCGACCTTGCCATACAGGCCCCGCTGCCCCGCCACGGCCGTGACCGTGCTGTTGTAATGCGTGGCCACCGCCCCCAGGGCATGGCCCAGTTTCCGCAGCCGGTCGGCCACCGCCTCCACCTGCAGATACAGCCCGCCGGCCTGGTCGCTCAGCGCCCGGGCCTGCTCGTTGCCGCGCGCCAGCATCCACAGCGTCGCCACCGTGCGCAGGACCGGCATCAGCGTGGTGTGGGACACCAGGACGACGTTGTGGCGGTAGCCATGGTCGAACAGGTCCCGGTCGTGCCGCATGGCCTCGATGTAGGCCGGCTCGATCGGCAGGTACATCAGCACGAAACCGGGGCTTTTCATGCCGATCAGGCCGCTGTAGTCCTTGCGGGCCAGGTCGTCGATGTGATGGCGCACGGCGCGCGCGTGCGCGGCCAGCGCGGCCTCGCGCGCCTCGGGCGTGGCCCCCGCCACGGCCCGGTCGTAGTCCACCAGCGAGACCTTGCTGTCGAGGATCAGGTGCTTGCCGTCCGGCAGCCGGACGACGAAATCCGGCTGCCGCCGGTTGCCGGCCTCGTCCCGGAAGGGCGCCTGGGCCTGGTAGTGGTCGCCCGCGATCAGCCCCGCCAGCTGCAGGCTGCGTTCCAGCAGGACCTCGCCCCAATTGCCGGTGGCCTTCTTGTCGCCCTTCAGGGCCGTGGCCAGGGACTGGGCCTCGTCGCTCATCTTCAGGCCGACGTCCAGGACGCGGCGGATCTCCGCGTCCAGCCGGGCCTGGCCGCGCACCGAGGCGTCGTGGATTTCATTGACGCGCCGCTGGAAGCCTTCGATCTGTTCGCGGAAGGGCCGCAACAGGCCGTCGAGCGATTCCTGGCTGGAGCGGGAAAAGCCCTGGCTCTTTTCTTCCAGCACCTGGCCGGCCAGGTGCTGGAATTCCATCCGCAAGGACGCCCGCGACTGCTCGAAGGCCTGGCGCAGATCCTCGAAGGCGGCAAGTTTTTCCTGGTGCGCCGCCTGCAGCCGGGCCAGTTCCAGCCGGCCGTCCTGCGCCCGGACGCGCCAGTCTTCCAGCGCCTGGGCCTGGACGGCCGCATCCCGGTCGAGCTGCGCGATCCGGTCCTGCAGCTGATCGGCCGAGCGGTTGAGGATGCGCGCCAGCTCGATGGCGTCGCCGCCCGCCTCGGCACTGGCCGAAAGCTCGACCTCCGCGCGTTCCTCCACAAAGGCGTAGCCGCTGTAGTCCACATTCGCCTCGTTGCGCCGCTGGTCGACCTCGCGC
>CBFGXR010000514.1:0-1637 GCA_965652675.1 uncultured Castellaniella sp. | reverse complement strand
GTGCGTCAGTCGGACGATCCAGTGGTGGCGTGGCGCGGCGCGTGGCGTCCCGCCTCGGCGGCGGCAGGGCGGCCGGCGCGGGCGCGGGGGCGGGTGCCGGTTCGCGGGCGTCGCGCCATTCGGCCGCGTAGGTGTACAGCGCGCCGGGGCCGGATTGCGGCCGCGCGGGAAAATAGCGGCGGCTGAACGGCTGCAGCGGATGATGCAGGCTCAGGGCCTCGGACAGGGATCCGGCGCCGTCCGCGGACTGCCAGCCCCGGTCCAGGTGATCCATCAGCTGGGACACCAGCACCGAAGGCGGCTGGGGCGTGTTGTCGTGGATGCTGTGCCCGACCCAGGACAGGTACAGTTGATCGCGCGCGGACAGCAGGGCTTCCAGGAACAGATAGCGGTCGTCCTCGCGCCGGGAACGGTCGCCGGATCGCGGGTGCAGCGCCATCAAGTCGAAATCGACCGGCACGCGCTGGCGGGGAAAGGCGCCGTCCTGCATGCCCAGCAGGCAGACGCGCCGGAACGGGATGGCCCGCATGGGCATGAGCGTGGCGAAGGTCACCGCGCCCGCGAAGAAGCGCTGCGACAAGCCGGCCTGGTCCAGCTGCCCCAGGCAATGCTCGGCGACGAGGGAGACCGGCAGGGCCTCGTCCACCCCGGCGGTTTCGCACAGCAGCGCCCAGTCCTGCAGGATTTCCCGGAAGCGCGCCAGCGTGTGTTCGTCGGCGTCCGATACCGGCAGGAAGCACTCGTCGAGCAGCGTCCGCAGGGACGCGACCCACTGCGCGGGCGCGGCGTCCCGGCCCAGCAGCCGCCAGTATCGGTCCAGCGTGTCCAGCAGGCGGGCCAGCGAGCCCAGCGCCCGGGCCTGCAGGCCGCCGGTTTCGCCGTAGGGTTCGATGCCGCCCCAGGCCGGCGCGTCGGGGCCCGCCGCGTAACCCAGCAGCATGCGCTCCAGGCCGAAGCGCCAGGTGTGGCCGTGGGCCGCCTCCGGCGCCTGTGCCAGGCCGAAGGCGCCGCGATGCTCGGCGTGCAGCCCCCAGCGCACTTCGGCGTCCCGCGCCCAGGTCCGCAGCAGGGGCAGGTCCCCGGCGTCGATGTCGAAGCGCGCCCGCAGCGCCGGCACATCCAGCCATTCCAGGACTTCCCGGACGCCCAGGCGCAGGCGCGGCAAGGACAGCAGTTGTTCCAGGACGATGACCAGCGGGTCGGCCCGGCGCTGGCCGCGATCCGCCAGGGCATAGGGCACGTGGCGCCGGTCCCGGGTGTTGTATTGGCCGAAGACCGCCTGCACATGAGGCGCGTAGGCCTCGATGTCGGGCACCATCACGATCACGTCGCGCGGCTGCAGGCCGGGGTCGGCGGCGAAGGCCGCCAGCAACTGGTCGTGCAGGATCTCGACCTCGCGCTGGGCGCTGTGGGCGACGTGGAAGCGCAGCGAATCGTCGCGCGACACGTCCACGGCCGGCCAGCGGGCGCGCGTCTCGGCCAGGGGCCGCAGATCGCGGATGTCGTCCTGCAGTTGTTCCAGCAGCGTGTTCCCGGGCAGGGCTTCGAAGGCGTCGATGCGCTGGTGCAGGGCCTCGAAGGCCAGGCCGCAGCGCGCCCGGTGCGTCGGGTCGTCGATGTCGTCGAGCAGGCCGATG
>CBFGXR010000513.1:0-1640 GCA_965652675.1 uncultured Castellaniella sp. | reverse complement strand
AATAGTCAGTGTCTGATACATCCCTCGAACCACTGCCCGAAACCAAGCTGCTGCGCCTGTTCGACGTGCTCTATTCCCAGGGCAGCGTCACCGCGGCCGCGCAGCAGCTGGGGCTCAGCCAGCCGACCGTCAGCATCTGGCTCGCCCAGTTGCGCGCGCAACTGGGCGATCCGCTGTTCGTGCGCACGTCCAAGGGCATGCAGCCGACCCCGCGCGCCGAGACCCTGATCGACATCGTTCGCACCGCGCTGGATGCCCTGCGCCAGATCGGCGGCGTCGCACCCGAATTCGATCCCGCCCGATCCGACCGGCGGTTCTGCATCGCCATGAGCGACGCGAGCCACGTCAACCTGCTGCCGCAGATCCTCGGGCACCTGCGCCAGACCGCGCCCGCGTGCGGCCTCAAGGCCGGTCAGATCGACGCCTCCCTGCCCGAGCGCCTGCAATCGGGCGCGGCCGACCTGGCCCTGGGTCTGATTCCCGAACTGGGGGCGGGCTTCTATCAGCAGACCCTGTTCACGCAGGATTGGGTCTGCCTGGTGCGCGAGGACCACCCCCGCATCCGCGCACGGCTGGGTCTGGCCGAATACCGCCGCGAGGGCCACATCGAGATCGCCTCGGGCACCGGCCACCGCCTGCTCGAACACGCGCTCAGGCGCGCCCGCATCAGGCGCACGGTCGTGCTCGAACTGCCCGGCTTTCTCGGCCTGTCGGCGGTGCTGGAAGCCAGCGACCTGATCGTGACCGTGCCGCGCCAGACCGGCGAAACCCTGGCCGGACGCAACGCGCTGCGTCTGCACCCCTGTCCGTTCCCGATCGCGCCCTTCAGCGTGAAGCAGCACTGGCATGCCCGATTCCATCACGATCCCGGCAACCGCTGGCTGCGCCAGGCCTGCATGACCCTGTTCGGTGGAAGCCCCTCGCCCCGCCGCCGCTCGTCCTCCGTGTAACGTCATGACCCAGACCCCCTCATCCCGCAGCCGCAGCAACGATCCGGCGGCAAGCCGCAGGAACATTCTCGAGGTGGCCATCCGCGAGTTCGCCAAGAAGGGGCTCGCGGGCGCGCGCGTCGACGAAATCGCGGCGCAGACCTCGACCAGCAAGCGGATGATCTACTACTACTTCGGCGGCAAGCAGGCCCTGTACCTGGCCGCGCTCGAGGAAGCCTACCGAAACATTCGCCAGATCGAGGGCACGCTGCATCTGGAGACCCTGCCTCCCGAAGAAGCCATGCGCACGCTGATCGGTTTCACCTTCGACTACCAGGCCGGCAACCCGGACTTCGTGCGGCTGGTGATGAACGAGAACATGCACCACGGCCGCTACCTGGCCCAATCCGCCTCGATCAAGGATCTGAACATTCCGGCGATCGACGGCATCCGCGACATCTACGCGCGCGGCTGCGCCCAGGGCCTGTTCCGGCCGGGCCTGGACCCCATCGACCTGCATGCATCGATCAGCGCGCTGTGCTTTTTCAACGTGTCGAACCAGCATACGTTCTCGCTGATCTTCAAGCGCGACCTGATGGCCCCGGAGGCCTACGCGCAGCGTCGGCGAAACGTGATCGACCTGATCCTGCGCTACATGCTGGCCTGAAGGACCCGCCCGGCGCCCGGTCAGGGCGGCCCGGCGGGCCGCGC
>CBFGXR010000512.1:0-1647 GCA_965652675.1 uncultured Castellaniella sp. | reverse complement strand
GACCTTCCGTTTCATCCCCGATCCCGAGCAGCAGATCCGGGCGGTCCTGGAGCGCCGGGTCGATCTGTTGTTCCGGGCAGCGACCACCAGCGTCGAACGGTTCGACGCCAGCAGCGATTACGAAGTCCTGGCCGGCAGTTCCTCCTGCAAGGGCATGGTGGCCATCAACCACCGGCGCGCCCCCCTGGGGGACGTGCGGGTCCGGCGCGCGCTGACGCATGCCATCGACCGCGAGGCCTTCATCCGCGAGGTGCTGCACGGCCGGGGACGGGCCATCGGCAGCCATTTCGTGCCGACCGATCCGGACTACGTCAATCTGACGGCGGTCTACCCCTATGATCCGGACCGGGCCCGGGCCTTGCTCGAGGAAGCCGGCGTACGCGCGCCCCTGACGCTGGACCTGACCCTGCCGCCGACCCCCTACGCGCTGGCGGGCGGTCCGGTGATCGCGCGCAATCTGGAAGCCGTCGGCATCCAGGTCCGCCTGGTGCCGGTTTCCTGGGCCGAATGGCTGTCCGGCGTGTTTCGCGGCCGGTTCGACCTGTCCCTGATCCTGCACGTCGAGCCGCTGGACTACGGCATCTACACCCAGCCGGACTATTACTTCGGCTACGACAGCCCGACGTTCCGGGCGCTGGTGGAACAGTACGACGTCAGCACCAATCCGCGCGCGCAAAGCCGGCTGTTCCGGGAAATCCAGCGGCAGCTGGCCGACGACGCGGTGAATGCCTGGATCTTTTCTCCCGAGATCATCTCGGTGGTGCGCCAGGGCCTGAACGGCGTGCCGATGGATTACCCGATCTTCGCCCATGACGTGGGTGTCATGTACTGGGAATGACGCGCCATGAAAAATGCCCCCGGGCGCCGCAGGAGCGGCGTGCGGGGGCGGTCGGACCGGCCTGGCGCCCGGGGCGCCGCCGGAATCATCGCCGGGGATTACAGCGGATACTGTTCGCTTTCGCCGACGATCACCGAGCCGTCGGCGCGCGCGGCGGCCAGTTCGGCCAGGACCTGGGCGCGGCTCTTGGAGGCGCCTTCGGCCGGGACCTGCGGATAGTGGGCCTGTTCACCGAGCTCGACCTGGCCTTGGGCCTGGGCCAGACGCAGCGCGTTGACCACTTCCGAACGGCTCAGGGTGCTGGGCGCGCTTTCGACCGGATAGCCGGGCTGGTCGCCGATGGTCACGACGCCCTGGGCTTGAGCTTCGTGCAGTTGCTGGACGACTTCGGCGCGACTCAGATCGGCGGCCTGGGCGAGGCCGACAGAGGCGAGGCCGAGGGAGAGGGCGGCGAGAGTGGCGGTGACTTTCATGATGGTTTCCTTCAATCAAAGTAGATGAATGGGGCAGGGCGTTTCGGGCTTTCCGTTTTGCGCGCTATGTCCTGCCTCGGTGAAACGTATTCTGCGCCGTGGCTGCCGCGTGATAAATGGGGTATATGCGAATTCAGTTTTCCATTCATGAAGGCAATCGGCGCGGGAATGCGGGACAATGCCGTGCCGGGGCCGCCGGGGCCTGCACTGGAAAGATGCCATGTCTCCTTCATTGAACGATATCGAGCTGTTCGTCGAAGTGGCGCGCGGGGGGGGGTTCACCCGCAGGGCGTCCGAGAGCAGGGACATGGCCAGCGTGGACGGCATCGAGACCTT
>CBFGXR010000511.1:0-1652 GCA_965652675.1 uncultured Castellaniella sp. | reverse complement strand
CCACCGCCGGCCCGAACCCCAGCGCAATCCCGACTGGGTCGCACGCCAGCACCAGAAGATCCGCGCCGGGCTGGACTACATGGAACAGCTGCTGGGCGAACAGTCCTACTGCATGGGCGTCAACCTGTGCCTGGCCGACATCGCCGTGGGCGCGGCCCTGGGTTATCTGGATCTGCGCTTTCCCGATCTGGGCTGGCGCGCCGACCACGCCCATCTGGCCCGCCTGGCCGACAAGCTCGACGCGCGGCCATCCTTCGCCACGACCCGTCCGCCCGCCGCCTGAACGGCGCGCCCCGGCCCGCGTCGCCCGGGCCGATCATGCGGGAAATAGGCGGTGACAAAATCGCGGGGTGCGGCGCCGTCGGGGCCTCTGCGGGCCCGCGGGAACCTGTTATAAGAACGACAGGCGCATTCCGGCAGAAGGAGAAAACATGCCCGGTCGACTGATGATCCGATGCGGCGTCGCGCTGCTGTTCGCCGCCCTGGTCTCCGGCTGTTTCGGTGGCGGTGGTCCGCCGCCGGCCAGGCAGTCGGATCGCGGCGGCGATTGCCAATGGAACCGCAGCCAGTGCCTGTATGAAGGCGCCTACGAGCCCGGCGAGCGGGACTATGCCGAACAGGAGGCGAAGGACCTGAACCGGGCCGCCCTGGACAAACTGCGGCGCGGCGGAGTCAGATAGTTTCCCTCAGACTTCCGCGGGGAGGCTGATCGTGAATCGGGCGCCTTGTCCCGGGGTGCTGACGCAGGACGCCCGACCGCCGTCGACGCCGACATCGACGCCTGCTGGGAAATCCTGGCCGAACCCGTGCAGACGGTGATGCGCCGCCACGGCCTGCCGCAGCCCTATGAGCAGCTCAAGGCCCTGACGCGCGGCAAGGGCATCACCGAACAGGCCCTGCGGGAATTCATCGGCGGCCTGGACCTGCCCGCCGAACCCAAGGCACGGCTGCTGGCCATGACGCCGCGCGGCTACGTCGGCCTGGCGGCCCGGCTGGCGGCGGCGGTGTAGGCCTCGTTCGACACCCTTTTGCGGGGCTGGATTTTGCATGACCCCGAAAAATGATGTATAGTTTCGTTCTTCGCAAAATCATTGCGACGGGCTGTTAGCTCAGTTGGTAGAGCAGCGGACTCTTAATCCGTCGGTCGAGTGTTCGAGTCACTCACAGCCCACCAGGAATCATGAAAAGGCCAGTTCTTCGGAACTGGCCTTTTTGCGTTTCGCCTTCGCACACACCACGACGGAACTTTTGACCCACCGGCGCCACCCATGGGAAAGCACGGTCGGCCAGCCAACGGCGGGCCAGCCAGACAGGAGAACGACATGGGTTTGGGGTTGGACAGCTTCCGGCAGGTGGGCACGGGCTCGATCGAGCGTGAAATCAAATTCACCGACGACAACAGCGGGCTGCGCAAGAGCGGCGTGTCGCGCCTGACGGCCCGCCTGCAGGGCTGGTGGAACGGCAAGTCCGGCGACGACCGGCAGCCGCTGCTGCAGCAGCAGAAAATCGAAGGCCGCCTGGCGGTCAAGCAGGAATTCTTCAACCTGCTCGCCAAGACCGAGGGCGAGGAAGGCGCCCGGCGCGCCCTGCAAGCCGCCAGCCTGCCCGACGACTGGCTGGAAAACGACCGGCCCCTGACCAACCGCCTGGTC
>CBFGXR010000510.1:0-1655 GCA_965652675.1 uncultured Castellaniella sp. | reverse complement strand
GGTGTTCCGCCTGCCCTTCGTGTCCCTGGGCCTGTGCCCGGAAGGCGCCTCCAGCCTGCTGCTGCCCCGCATCGCGGGCGAGCGCCGGGCCGCCCAATGGCTGCTGGGCGCCGAGCCCTTCGGAGCCGAGGACGCCCTGGCCGGCCAGTTGCTGACCGCCCTGGCGGACGATCCGCTCGCGGCGGCGCGCGCCCGCGCCCAATCGTTGGCCGCCCAGCCGGCCTCGGCCGTGCGCGCCAGCAAGCGCCTGCTGCGCGAACCCGGGCGCGCCGAGGTCCACCGCGTCCTGGACACCGAGGCCGCCGTGTTCTTCGATCGCCTGCAATCGCCCGAGGCCCAGGCGGCCTTCCAGAAATTCTTCGCCCGCGGCAAGAAGTAAAGGACACGGCGGACGCCGATCCATCCCGTTCCGGAGCCGGTCTTCAGCCGCCACGGAACGGGGCATCCGCCCCCCTTCTGTTGTTTTTCGGCAAGGATTTTTGGAGCTTTGATCGAATTAGGGTTTTCCCCTATCTTTATCCTAGGGTTTACCCTATACTGGCGTTGTTGAAATCTGAAGCTTCTGAAACAGGAGTCAGTCATGTACGCCACGCAAACCCCGAATCTGCTGTCCGACGCCCTCGAACGCGCCTACAGCCGCTCCCTCCTCGACACCCAATACCAGCCCCTGCAGCTGGGCAAGGCCGCCCGGCGACTGGGCCGCCTGATCGGTCGCGGCGCCACCGCCACCGGCCGCTTCATCGCCAGCGTGATCAACGCCCAGGCCGAAGCCCGCGCGCGCGACATGCGCTACAGCCGCACCCCCTGGTAATCAGCGTTTCAGCAGGGCCTTCAGCCGGTCCAGCGTCCGGTCCGGGTCGGTATCCCCGACCGGTCGGGGGGCTTCCGCCTGCAGGCCCATTTCCGCGATAAAGCGCGAGGGCTCGCAGATCGTGTCCTCGCGCCCGCGCCGCCGCTTGCGGCACCAGCTGACCCGCAGCGTGCGCTGCGCGCGCGTGATGCCCACGTACATCAGCCGCCGCTCTTCCTCGATGCGGCGCGCCCGCGCCGCGACGGCGGCCTCGCTCACATCCCCTTCGTCATCGCCGCCCCGGTGCGGCAACAGCCCTTCCTCGACCCCGATCAGGTAGACGTGGGGGTATTCCAGCCCCTTGGACGCGTGCAGGGTGGACAGCTTGACCGCGTCGGGCTCCTCGTCGTCGGCGCGTTCCAGCATGGTGACCAGGGCGACGTGCTGGACCAGTTCCAGCAGGGTCATGTCGTCCTCGTCGGCCTTGCGCTTGAGCCAGTCCAGCAGTTCCAGCACATTGGCCCAGCGGGACTGGGCCTGGCGTTCGTCCAGCGTGTCGTACAGGTGGCGTTCGTAGTTCATCGCCGCCAGCAGGTCGTCCAGCACCCGCCCGGCATCGTCGCCGCGCAGGCCGTCGATGCCCACCGCCGCGCCCGCCAGACCGGCGACCGCCGGGCCGCCCGCATTCGCCACCGACACGGGATCCGCGTCGAACGCCGGCGGGTCCGGATCGAAGGCCAGCAGATCGCCCTGGACGTCCGCATCCGGCAGGGGCGGCACCGCGCCGCCGCGCCGCGCCGCGCGCGCCTGGAAGTGATCCACCAGCCGGACGAACTGGTGCACGGCCTCGCGCTGCCGGCCGGCC
>CBFGXR010000509.1:0-1658 GCA_965652675.1 uncultured Castellaniella sp. | reverse complement strand
GCCTCCAGGTGCTCGCGCACGTCGAACGCCGGCACCTGGATCAGGCCCAGTCCGGCCAGGCAGCAGGCGATGTAGGTCTCGACATTGTTGACCGACACCCGGGCCGGCATCGCCAAGGCCCGAGGCTGGCCGTCCTCCAACCATTCCCATCGCTGGAAGGCGGCCCCGGCCGCTTCGATCTGATCTGCTCCAGCATGGCCTTGCAGTGGTTCGGCGATCCCGCCCGGGGGCTGGCGAGGCTGGCGGCCCTGCTGGCGCCGGCCGGCCGCCTGGCCGTCGCGCTGCCGGTGCATGGGACTTTCGCCGAGTGGCGCCGGGCGCACGAGGCCCTGGGACTGCGCCCGCGCATGATCCGTTTTCCCCGGCCCGGCGCGCTGCGCCCGCCGCGCGGGGACCTGGCGGCGCGCGTCGAGGTGGAGCGCATCGTCGATGCATGCGGCGGCGCCCTGGCCTTCCTGCGCGGTCTGAAGGGCATCGGCGCGACGGCGCCCAGGCCGGACGCCCGGCCGCTGTCCGCGCCGATGCTGCGCCGCGTGTGCGCCGAGTTCGATCGCGCCGGCGCGCGCTGTTCCTATCGGATCGCCTATTGCCTGTGGCGCGAGGGCGGCGAATCCGTGAACCCGGAGGGCGCCTCGTGAATCCGCCGGCATCCGATGGAAAGCGCCATAGGGGTGTGTTCGTGACGGGCACGGACACCGACGTGGGCAAGACCCTGGTGTCGGCGATCCTGGTCAAGGCCTGGGGCGCCGACTATTGGAAGCCGTACCAGACCGGCGTCTCGGCGGCCCCCGGTGACACCGAAACCGTGGCGGCGCTGCTCGGTCCGGACGGAGGCCATGTGCTGCATCCGCCCGCCTGCGTGCTGCGGGCGCCGCTGGCCCCGTGGGCGGCGGCGCAAGCCGAGGGCGTGACGATCGGGATGGCCGGACTGCGGCCGCCGCGCACGGCCGCGCCGCTGGTGGTGGAAGGCGCGGGCGGGCTCTACGTGCCGATCGACGAGCATGGCATGATGATCGACCTGGCCGCCCGCCTGGCACTGCCCGTGGTGCTGGTGGCGCGCAGCACGCTGGGCACGATCAACCACACGCTGCTGAGCCTGCGGGCCTTGCGGGCGCGGCGTCTGCCCGTGCTGGGCGTGGTGATGAACGGGCCGCCGTCGCCGGGCAACCGCGAGGCGCTGGAACGCTTCGGGCGGGCGCGCATCATCGCGGAGATTCCGCCGCTGGCGCGGGTCGACACGGTCTCGGTGGCCGCCATGGCCGCCGGCATCCCGGCGCTGGATGTCCTGTTGCGGGTCGCGCGGCTGGCGCCCTGACGGCGGGAAAGCGGCGGTCCGTAGGCTGGTTCAGCGCCGGGATGTCTCGGTATCGCGGGCCCGCGCCGCGCCGTTGCGGCGCCACTCGATGAGCCCGATCGTGATGCCGCTGGCGCACACGATGGCGATGCCCAGCCAGGACACCAGGTCGGGAAACTGGCCCCAGATCAGCCAGCCCAGCGCGGCGGCGCTGACGATCTGGAAATAGACGAACGGCGCCAGCAGCGAGGCGGGCGCCCGCCGGTAGGCCTGGATCTGCAGGAAATGGCCCAGGCAGCCCCAGAATCCCGTGCCCAGGAGCACCAGCCATTGCGGCGGGGTCAGGCGTCCGGCCAGCGCCAGG
>CBFGXR010000508.1:0-1658 GCA_965652675.1 uncultured Castellaniella sp. | reverse complement strand
GCCGTCGTGCTCGTCCTACTGCTCGTGGCAAGTGCACCCGTGGCCCTCGGCTCGACGCCGCCCCTCGGGGCCGTCGCGAGCGAATCGCCGGGGCAGAGGTTGATCCAGTTCCCCCTCCGCTGGTGCGCCGTCGAAGGCAGCCCCGCCGCCCCCACGATGGCCGCCATGGCGACCGACATGACGGCGGTGGTCAGGTTGATCGATTGCGCCAGAAAATACAGGTAGGTGCCGAAGGGCAGCTTCGAGGTCATCGCGTCTCGTCCGTTGAACATCGTCGGAACGGATTGTGTCATCCCGGCGCCGGCCTGTCGGGAACACCCGTCCGCTTTTCCCGTAAACTGTTTGAGTGTTTTTTCAAACAGTTGGGCGGGCCGCGATGGGCTTCTGCGACGAGATCCGGGCGGACCTGCTGGCGGGCCGGTGGGAACGGGGCCAGCGGCTGCCGTCCATCCGGGCGATGGCGGCGCAGCGGCGGGTGAGCCTGCACACGGTGGTCAGCGCCTATGGCCGCCTGGTGGGCGACGGCCTGCTGGAGGCGCAGCAGGGCCGGGGCTATTTCGTGGCGATCCAGGGCATTCCGGGCGAGCCGTCGGCGTCCGTTCAAGAGCCGGCGCTGCCGGACGATCCGCTGTTCAGGCTGCTGCAGGCGCCGTCCGGCCGTACCGTCAAGCTCGGGTGCGGCTGGCTGCCGCTATCCTGGCGCGACACCGACCTGCTGGCGCGCGCCATCCGCCGGACGGCGCGGCTCGGCCAGAGCGGCCTGGTCGAATACGGCGACATCCAGGGCTATGTGCCGCTGCGTCGGCTGCTGTCCGCGCATCTGCGCCAGGCCGTGCGGCTGGACGCCGCGCCGGCGCAGGTGATCACGACCCTGGGGGCCACGCAGGCGCTGGACCTGGTGGCGCGGCACCTGCTGTCCCCCGGGGACCGGGTGCTGGTGGACGAGCCGTGCAACGGCAACCTGGTGCGATTGATCCGTTTGTGCGGCGGCGAACCGATCGGCGTGCCGCGCCGGGAGAACGGTCCCGACCTCGGATTCCTGGACCAAGTCCTGTCGCGGCACCGCGTCCGGGCCTTCTTCTGCAACAGCACCTTCCATAATCCGACGGGCGCCGGGCTGACGCCCCAGGCGGCCTTCGGCGTGCTGAAGCGGGCCGTGGAGCATGATTTCCTGATCGTCGAGGACGACGTGTACGGGGATTTCCACCCCGGGGGCCGCCAGACCTTCGCGGAACTGGACGGCCTGGAGCGCGTCGTCCATATCGGCAGTTTTTCCAAGTCCCTGTCGGCCTCGCTGCGGATCGGCTACCTGGCGTGCCCGAAGGCGCTGGTGGAGCCGCTGGTGCGGCTGAAGCTGCTGACCAGCGTGGCGGTGCCCGGGTTCTGCGAACGCTTCGTGCACACCATCCTGGCCGACGGCACGTATCTGCGGCATGCGCGCGCCATCCAGCGGCGGCTCGCCACGCAGCAGCAAGTGGCGCAAAAGGCGCTGCGCAAGCGCGGCTGGCGCTTCGAGGTCGCGCCCGCCGGCGGCATGTTCCTCTGGGCCGGCCATCCGGATCTGCCGGACCTGTCGGCGTTCATCGCGCGCCTCGAGGAAAAGGAGTGTTTTTTCAAACAGTTGGGCGGGCCGCGATGGGCTTCTGCGACGAGATCCG
>CBFGXR010000507.1:0-1660 GCA_965652675.1 uncultured Castellaniella sp. | reverse complement strand
GTCGGGCGGGGCCTCATGGAACGGCTCGGTAGGCGACCTGCTGACGATCCCCGAGGCGCGCGCGCGGCTGGACTGGCGGGCCATCCTGCCGGGACGCCGGGGGCTGCTGGATCTGCGGGTCACCGGCATGGACCTGACGCTGGACCGGCTGCCGGACGGGCGCCTCGGCCTGCTGGGCCAGATCGTCGACCCGGGCGCGTCCGGGACCGAGGACGCGCCCGCCTTGCGCTGGCTGCTGGCCCAGCCCCGGATCGCCTTTCACGACACGACCCTGCGCTGGGTGGATCAGGCGCGCGCGGCGCCCGAACTGCGCCTGGAAGACGTCGAGGCCGTTCTGGACCGCAGAGGCGGCACGCTCGGCGTGTCGCTCGGCGCCCGGGTGCCGGACGCGGGCGACGCCCGGCTGGATCTTCGCGCGCGGCTGGCCGACCCCGACACGCTGGCGCAGGGCCGGCTGCCTGCGGACTGGCAGGCCTGGCTGCGGGTCGGCCCGGTCCGGTCCAAGGCCTGGCGCGCCTGGGTGGACCTGCCGGAAGCTCTGCTGCGGGGCGGCGCGCAGGCGCAGGCCTGGATCCGGACGCGGGATGGCCGGCCCCGCCTGACGCTGCTGCTGCAGACCGATGCCGCGCGCTGGTCCGACGAGACCGGCCTGTCGCTGGACGTGCCCCGGGCCGGGATCTGGGCCGAGGGCGCGCTGGATCAATGGCGGACCCTGGACCGGAGCGGTCCGATGGCCGACGGCCTGAATTTCCAGGTGCGCGCCCAGGACGCGCGGGGGACTTTGCCGGGCGTATTCGCCCAGCCTCTGTCCCTGGGATTCCTGGAGGCCCGGGGGCGGCTGCGGCACACCGCGACCTGGGACCTGACGCTGGATGATCTGGATTGGCGCAACCCCGACATCGCCCTGCGGGGCGCGGGGACCTGGCAGTCCGGCGGCCCGGCCGGCCGGGCCGATTTCCAGGGCACGATCGCCCGCGCCCGCCTGGACGCGATCCATCGCTATCTGCCGCTCGAGGTCAACCCGGACGCCCGCGAATGGCTGGCGGGCGGCCTGCGCGCGGGCGAGATCACGGAGGCCCGCTGGCGGCTGCAAGGCGACCTGGCGGAATTCCCCTTCGGCGCGCGGCCGCAGGCGGGGGATTTCCGTCTTCAGGGGAATTTTCGCGGCGCCCGCATCGAGTTCGTGCCCGGGGCGGCGCCCAAAGAGGCCTGGCCCTTGCTGGAGGACGTCACGGGCACGGCCGACCTGCATCGCACCGATCTGCGGCTGACGGCTTCCACGGCGCGGATGCGGCCCGAGACCGGCCAGGAAATCGCCCTGTCGGGGCTGGCGGCCCGGATTCCGGACCTGGAGCACGATTCCACGCTGAGCGTGTCCGGCCAGACCGAGGCGCCGGGCGAGGCCTACATGGCGCTGATCCGGCATTCGCCGCTGGCCGCCCTGCTGGACGGCGTGTTCGACGAGGCGAGCGCCTCCGGCGACTGGAAAGTGCCCCTGTCCCTGACCATCCCCCTGCTGCACAGCGAAGAGACCCAGGTCCAGGGGCGCGTGGACCTGCGGCAGGGCGGCCTGCGCTTCCTGCCGCACGCGCCGGCCTTCCAGGCGATCGACGGGCAGCTGCATTTCAGCGAGCAGGGCGTGCGCATCGCCCTGCCCCTG
>CBFGXR010000506.1:0-1662 GCA_965652675.1 uncultured Castellaniella sp. | reverse complement strand
GCAGGGTCTGCTCGTTGACGGTGCCGCCCAGCGCGCACGGCGAGTACACGTCGGCCGGCACGTCGTAGATCTCGTCCAGGCCGACGGCCTCGGCGCCGTACTCGGACACGGCCTTGTCGACCAGGCCCTTGTTGATGTCGGTGACGAAGATCTTCGCGCCGCGCTCCTTGAGCAGCTTCACGTACTCCATGCCGACGTGGCCCAGGCCCTGCACGGCGTAGCTGTACTTGCCGACTTCCTCGTCGCCGAACTTGCGGTTCAGCGTGGCCATCAGGCCCTGCAGCGCGCCGTAGGCGGTGAACGGCGACGGGTCGCCCGAACCGCCGTGGACCTGGTGCACGCCGGTGACGTACTCGGTCTCGCGGTACACGTATTCCATGTCGTTGACGTCGATGCCGACGTCCTCGGCCGTGATGTAGCGGCCGCCGAGCGATTCGACGAACTGGCCGAACGCGCGGAACAACGCCTCGCTCTTGTCCTTCGCCGGGTCGCCGATGATCACGGCCTTGCCGCCGCCGATGTTCAGGCCCGCGACCGCGTTCTTGTAGGTCATGCCGCGCGACAGGCGCAGCACGTCGTTGAGCGCGTCGGCCTCGGTCTTGTACGGCCACATGCGCGTGCCGCCCAGCGCGGGGCCGAGCACGGTGTTGTGGATCGCGATGATGGCCTTCAGGCCCGCGTCCTTGTTGTGGCAGAACACGACCTGCTCGTGGCCGTAGGTGTCCAGGGTCTCGAAAATCATCGGATGCTCCGGTCGGCTGCCCGAATGCGCATGGCAAACGACGCCAACAAGGTTGGGTAAGTCGTTGATAGGCTTCACGCCTGCGGCTGGATTGGCGGGTACGGCTGCCGCGGCAGGCGCGACATTCTAGTCGAATCGCCGTCGCAAGGCCCGTGACCAAAGGGGCAGGTGCCCCGCCGGGCCGGCCGCCCGGCGCTCGGCGGGCCGCGCCGGGGGGCGGTTTCGGGCCCCGCGTTACAATCCCGTATTGCCCTTGTCCTTATAGAAAGCGCCCGCCATGAGCACTCCCGCGGCCAACATTCCCAACCCCCAGCCCGAGACGACGCCGCTGCGCTTCGTCACCGCCGCCAGCCTGTTCGACGGCCACGACGCGGCGATCAACATCATGCGCCGGCTGATCCAGTCGCAGGGCGCGGAGGTCATCCACCTCGGCCACAACCGCTCGGTGGAGGACGTGGTGCGCGCCGCCCTGCAGGAGGACGCCGACGCGATCGCCCTGTCCAGCTACCAGGGCGGCCACGTCGAGTACTTCAAGTACATGGTGGACATGCTGAAGGAGCGTGGCGCCCCGCACATCAAGGTGTTCGGCGGCGGCGGCGGCACCATCACCCCGGAGGAGATCCGCGAGCTGCACGACTACGGCGTCGAGCGCATCTACCACCCCAACGACGGCATGCACATGGGGCTGGTGGCGATGATCGAGGACGTGGTGCGGCGCGCGCAGCACGCCCGGGAGCCGGGAGCCGGAAACCGGGAGCCGGCGACCGCCACCGTGCCCGCGCTGGACGACGACGTTCCGATGCGCGTTGCCATCCGGTGCTGCGCGGCCAGCGCAGCTACGGTCGTGTCCGGCGAGGTCGACGTGCACCTGCGAGGCGCAGGTGTGATCGTCGAACGGATCGATCACCCTCGACTTCGTG
>CBFGXR010000505.1:0-1669 GCA_965652675.1 uncultured Castellaniella sp. | reverse complement strand
CGCGTCCGTGCCTGGGGCCGGTCGGTTGGCGGCGATGCCATTGGCGGCACCGGGAGCGGCTCGACCGGCTGCGCCACGGGCAGCGGCCGCGGGGGCTCGATGATCACTTCGAGCGGACCAGGGCCGGCCGGCATGGACTCGAACGAGAATTCGGGCGCGAACACCAGGACCGCCGCGTGTACCGCAAGACTCGCGCTCAGGAAAACCATCAGGACGCGTCGCGGAGCCCGTGTCCGGGTCGCGGCCCTTTCGGGCGCCATGGCAAGCGGGAAAGGCATGGGCAGTCGGGAAGGCGCGCGTCGCCGAAAACGCCGCGCAACGTCAATGACCGGAAATTGCACCCGCCGTTCACCGGACGGCGCGGCCCGATGGCGCGGATACCGCGGCAGTATACTGCCGCGATGAAATGGCTGCTGCTGCGACTGATCGATGCCTACCGGCTGCTGCTGTCGCCGTTCTTCGGCACGCAGTGCCGCTTCTACCCGACCTGCTCGGCTTACGCGCGCGAAGCGATCGAGATTCACGGCTCGCTGACGGGGTCCTGGCTGGCCGTGAAGCGCATTGCGCGCTGCGGCCCGTGGCATCCCGGGGGGCCCGATCCCGTGCCTCTCCGTAAGTCAGAATTCAGAAGTCAGAAGTCAGACCTTTAGCAGGACCGTTTCCTCCCGGCTTCTGCCTTGAATCATCCGTCCGCCACCCGGCACAGGAGTCCCTTCAGGTACTCGCCCTCCGGAAAATGCAGCGCGACGGGATGGTCCTGCCCCGCGTGCAGCCAGCGCTCGATCCGGGCGTCCACGCCCGCGTCGAGAGCGGCCCCGGCGATGATTTTCTGAAAGAGATCCGCCGACACGCCGCCGGAGCAGGAGAAAGTCATCAGCCGCCCTCCGGGACGCAGCAGCTTGAAGCCCAGGAGATGCGCCAATCACGCGATCGGGCCGGCTGCCCGAATTGCGGATCTCCAGGTAGGCCGCCGCCACCTTCGCGCCGGGCGGGGTCGCCCGCGTCCAGGGGTGGCGCACCTGCAGATCCCCCTTGCCGTAGCCATGCGCGGCGGACGGACCCGCCGGCGCGGCAAGCGCGAGACACGCGGCCATGACGATCGCCGCGCGGCCCGCGGCGCTCCATGCGAAAAGCGGTTTCATCCTGATTTATCGGCTGCGGCTCGAGCCCTCGGCGGCGTCTTTCAGCCGGAAGGTGATCGGTACTTCCATCGTGGCATCCACCGGATCGTCTCCCTCGCGCGCCGGCACGAAACGCCACTTCCACACGGCGTCCCGCGCGACGGCATCGAGATTATGCCAGCCGCTGGACTTTCCGATGTCGACGCGCCCCGGCAACCCATCGCGCTTCACGAGCACCCGCAGCGTGACCGTGCCTTCCTCCCCCGCCCTTCTCGACGCCATCGGATACGGCGGCGGCGGATTCCGAAGATAGGCCGCGGTGTGGCTCGGCGGCGTGGCGGGAATTTTCCCGAAGCCGGCCTGCGGCCCGGCCGCCGGTGGCTGCGGTTCTGGAGCTGGCTGAGGCTGGGGCTCCGGCGCCGCGAGCGGACTGTCGAGGGACAAGCCCGGCGCGGGTAGAGCGGTCGTCGATGGGCGCGCCGGCCGCTTCGGCCGCGTCCGTGCCTGGGGCCGGTCGGTTGGCGGCGATGCCATTGGCGGCACCGGGA
>CBFGXR010000504.1:0-1669 GCA_965652675.1 uncultured Castellaniella sp. | reverse complement strand
CGTCCAGCAGCTGGCCCAGGACGTAGGCCGCGAAGCTGGCGAAGGCGATGCGGAAGCAACTCGGCCAGCCGGCGGCGCAGCGCGACGCGGCAGTCCAGTTCGGCGCGGTGGCGCTGGCCGTAGTCGAAGCCGATGGTCTCGACGTGGCCGTGGCGCGCCAGCGCCCAGGCCAGGCAGGTGGTGGAGTCCTGGCCGCCGGAAAACAGGACCAGGGCGCGGCGGGCGGGCGCGCTCATGGCGCCCCCTTGGCGCTCATGCCGCGGCCGGCAGGGCCTCGCGCCGCCGCATGGCGCGGACGATCGCGTTCAGGGCGATGCCGTACATCGGCACGAACAGCAGCAGGCTGACGGTCAGCTTGATGACGTAGTCCACGGCGGCGATTTCGCCCCAGTGCGCGGCCATGAAGGGATTGTCGCTGCGCCAGAAGGCGATGCCGAAGAAGGCCACCGTGTCCAGTGCCTGGCCGAGCACGGCGGACGCGGCCGGCGCGACCCACCATTGCACGTAGCCGCGCCGCATGCGGTCGAACACGTGCACGTCCAGCAGCTGGCCCAGGACGTAGGCCGCGAAGCTGGCGAAGGCGATGCGGAACACGAAGGTGTTGAATTCGGCCAGCGCGCCGAAGCCGTTGAAGCCGCCTTCGTGGAACAGCACCGACACGACGTAGGAGACGACCAGCGCCGGGATCATGGCGCGCAGGATCACCCGGCGCGCGGGGGCCTTGCCGATCAGGCGCACGGTCAGGTCGGTGGCCAGGAAGATGAAGGGAAAGCTGAAGGCGCCCCAGGTGCTGTGAAAGCCGAACAGCTCGATGGGCAGCTGCACCAGGTAGTTGCTGGCGATGATGACCAGGATATGGAACGCGACCAGCAGGGCGAGATAGAACGGTGCCCGCGAGTGCGGAACGGATGCGGATGTCATGCGGACCTTTTTGATGGATGGGGTGAGGGAACCCATGAATGGAGGCAATGCAGGGGCGCATTATACGCCGGCCCGGTGCCGTCCGCCCGGCGGCGGGCCGACCGGACGGGGTCTCGAAACGGGCGCCGGCCTCAAGGTACACTACTTGCCTGGGTTCCCGAGCCCGCAAGGAGAACGATTTGTCTTCCGTGACGCACCAGCCCGTCGACGCGCCGCTCACGCAGGCGGCCATGTACCTGGTCCTGACCATCAACCCGGGGCCCGAGCCCCTGGACGCCGTGCGCGCGCTCTGCGCGGACCTGTCCGGGCTGCTGCGCTCGGTCGGATTCCGCGACCTCGACGGCCGCCTGTCCTGCATCATGGGCTTCGGCTCCGACGCCTGGGACCGCCTGTTCGGCTCGCCCCGGCCCCAGGAACTGCACCCCTTCAAGGAAATCCAGGGCGTGCACCACGCGGTTTCCACGCCGGGCGACATCCTGCTGCACATCCGCGCCACGCGCATGGACCTGTGTTTTGAACTGGCCACGCAGGTGACGACGCGGCTGGGCCGGGCGGCCACCGTCGTGGACGAGGTCCACGGTTTCAAGTATTTCGACGCCCGCGACCTGATCGGCTTCGTGGACGGCACCGAAAACCCCGACGGCTCCGACGCGGTCGCCGCCACGGTCATCGGCGACGAGGACGGCGATTTCGCCGGCGGCAGTTACGTGATCGTGCAGAAGTACCTGCACGACCTGGCCGGCTGGAA
>CBFGXR010000503.1:0-1681 GCA_965652675.1 uncultured Castellaniella sp. | reverse complement strand
GGGCTCGCCACGGCCGCGGTGTTCGTTCCACATGCGGCCCTGCCGATCGCGGGCAGCCTGGCGGCGGGCGTCGTTCTGGGCTGGATCGGATTGCGCCATACCCACGCGGAATGGCGCGACGGCGTGCGTACCTACATTCCGAATCCCTGGATCGGCGGCGCGCTGACGCTCGTGCTGGCAGGGCGCCTGGCATGGCGTTACATGCATGGCGGGATGCAAGGCGGCATCGGAATGCAGGGCGGGCAGCAGCCGAACGTGCTCACGATGGCGATCGCCGCCGTGCTCGTGGCCTATGCGCTCACCTACAGCATTGGCCTCGTGGTGCGGATGCGCGCGCTGGGCGCGCACCCGCCGGCGTAGGGCCGGCAGGCGCCGGCCCCGGCTTCGACGGTTACTTCAGGTTCGAAGCGACGAAGTCCCAGTTCGCCAGGTTCCAGAAGGCCTCGACGTACTTCGGCCGCGCGTTGCGGTAGTCGATGTAGTAGGCGTGCTCCCACACGTCGCAGGTCAGCAGCGCGGTGTCCTCCCCGGTCAGCGGGGTCGCGGCGTTCGGCGTGCTCACCAGCGCGAGCGAACCGTCGGGGCGCTGCACCAGCCACGCCCAGCCGGAGCCGAAGGTCTTCACGGCCAGGTCGCTGAACTGCTCCTTGAACTTGTCGAAGCCGCCGAAGGCCTTGGCGATCGCCTCGGCGACCTTGCCGGACGGCTCGCCGCCGCCGCTGGGGGAGAGGCAGTTCCAGTAGAAGGTGTGGTTCCAGACCTGCGCGGCGTTGTTGAACATCGCGCCCTGCGCCTTGCGCACGATCTGCTCCAGCGGCATCGCTTCGAACTCGGTGCCCGCGATCATCTTGTTGAGGTTGTCCACGTAGGCCTTGTGGTGCTTGCCGTAGTGGAAGTCGATGGTCTCGCCGGAGATGTGCGGCTCCAGGGCGGCGCGATCGTAGGGCAGGGCGGGCAGTTCGATGGCCATGGCGGGCTCCTTGGCAGGGGGAGGGGCTTACAATGGACGGATTCTACCCCCACCCCCGCCGCCGGCCCGCGAACCGGCGGCGCCGGACATTCCAGGAAGCCGTGCCATGCAGGTATCCGAACGCATCCAGGCCGAGATCGAAGGCCATCCCGTCGTGCTTTTCATGAAGGGCACGCCGCAGTTCCCGATGTGCGGCTTCTCCAGCCGCACCGTGCAGGCGCTGAAGCATCGCCTCGAACTCGGTGCCCGCGATCATCTTGTTGAGGTTGTCCACGTAGGCCTTGTGGTGCTTGCCGTAGTGGAAGTCGATGGTCTCGCCGGAGATGTGCGGCTCCAGGGCGGCGCGATCGTAGGGCAGGGCGGGCAGTTCGATGGCCATGGCGGGCTCCTTGGCAGGGGGAGGGGCTTACAATGGACGGATTCTACCCCCACCCCCGCCGCCGGCCCGCGAACCGGCGGCGCCGGACATTCCAGGAAGCCGTGCCATGCAGGTATCCGAACGCATCCAGGCCGAGATCGAAGGCCATCCCGTCGTGCTTTTCATGAAGGGCACGCCGCAGTTCCCGATGTGCGGCTTCTCCAGCCGCACCGTGCAGGCGCTGAAGCAGGCCGGCGCGACCGGCCTGCACACCGTCAACGTGCTCGAGGAGCCGGAGATCCGCGCCAACCTGCCGCGCTACTCCAACTGGCCGACCTTCCCGCAGCTGTTCA
>CBFGXR010000502.1:0-1686 GCA_965652675.1 uncultured Castellaniella sp. | reverse complement strand
CAGCAGCGTCACCAGCGCCAGCCAGGGATCGATCGACACCAGGATGGCGGCGGTCATCGCGATCATCAGCACGTCGGTGGCGAAGTCGAGCAGGTGCAGCGACAGGAACACGCAGATGCGGTCGCTTTCGGAACCGATGCGCGCCATCAGGTCGCCGGTACGCTTGCCGCCGAAGTATTCGAGCGACAGGCCGAGCAGGTGTTCGTAGGTGGCGGTGCGCAGGTCGGCGCCGATGCGTTCGCTGACCCAGGCCAGGATGGCGCTGCGCGCCCAGCCCAGCCCCCAGGCGAGGATCGAGGAAGCCAGCAGGCCGCCCAGGTAGAGCGTCACCAGGTGATAGTCGATCGGGACCCCGTTCTGGAACGGGATCAGCACATCGTCCATCAGCGGCATCGTCAGGTAGGGCGGGACCAGCGAGGCCGCCGTGGCCGCCAGGGTCAGGATCAGGCCGGCGGTCAGTTGCCGCCCGTAGGGGCGGGCGAAACGCCACAGGCGGAACAGGGAACTGGCGCGCGGGGCGGCCGGCGCCGGAGCGGCGGGCGCGTCGGGGACGGCGGGCCGCGCCGGTTCGCGCAGCGCCTGCCAGGCGGCCGCCAGGCGCTGGGCTTCGGGTTGGCGTTCCAGTGTGTAGCGCCAACGCGACAGTCGGGCGTGGGCATCGGTCAGTTCCAGGCTGCCCACACCGGCGTGGTCGTGCAGCCGGGCTTCCAGGTCGGGACGCAGCGGCCAGGACCGGCAGGCCTGGGCGTCCGTTCCGCAGGCCAGCCAGCGGCGGTCGGTCAGGACGATCAGTCCGTCGCCGTAGTGCAGATGGGCGTCCAGGTCGGTGCGCAGCCAGCCCAGGACGCGTTCATCGGCGGCCAGTTGCGTGGCCAGAAGGGCGCACCATGGCTCGGGCAGGCCCGGCGGGCACGGATCGGCCGGCGACGAGGAATCGGAGGGGAGGCCCAGCATGAACGAGGATGGTCGGGAGGGGAAAGGACGCGGATCGGAGGACGGGTGGTCGGGGCGGCGTTCAGGAGGGCTGTCAGTACGATTTCAGGGCGTTGTCAGCCTATTTTCAGGGAACTTTCAGCACCAGGAAATCGCGTCACAATTTTCAACGTTTTTTCCATGCCGCGCAATAATGGCGAGATTAATATGTGTGCCGATGTTTTTCAGCGGCCGTTTTCGCCGATCCCGGCACCCCCCTGACGCATGGTTCGATCATGAACAACAAGAATATTGAGTTTCTCAATATGGTGCATTTGCGGGGGCCGAACATCTGGGCCTACCGGCCCGTCATCGAGGCGCTGGTGGACATCCACGACCTCGAGGACTGCCCGTCCAATCTCATCCCCGGTTTCTACGAACGCCTGAGCGCCTGGCTGCCTTCCCTGGTCGAGCACCGCTGCAGCGTGGGCGAGCGCGGCGGCTTCCTCAAGCGGGTGCGCGAAGGCACCTGGCCGGCGCACATCCTGGAACACGTCACGCTGGAACTGCAGAGCCTGGCCGGCATGCCGGGAGGGCTGGGGCGCGCGCGGGAAACGCCGTTGCGCGGCGTCTACAAGGTGATCGTGCGCGCCTGGCACGAACCCCTGACGCGCGAGGCGCTGCAGATCGCGCGCGACCTGGTGATGGCCGCCATCGAGGACCGCCCCTTCGACGTGGCCGGCGCGGTCGAGCGGCTGAAGGATCTGGCCGATT
>CBFGXR010000501.1:0-1688 GCA_965652675.1 uncultured Castellaniella sp. | reverse complement strand
GCCCAGCATTTCGGGAATGACGTATTCGCCCACCGAGGGGATGAACACCATCAGGCAGGCGATGGACACGTACAGGAAACCGTAGCCCACCACCAGCGTCAGGAAGCGGAACCAGCCGCCGCCGCGCATCATGACCGTCCCCCCAACTGGCGGGCCTGGTTGTACTGGAAGATGGACAGGGGCACGAGCAGCAGCAGGACCATCACGCAGGTCACGGCCGCCGCCATCGGCCAGTCGGCGTTGTTGAAGAATTCGTTCCACATCACGCGCCCCATCATCAGGGTGTTGGCCCCGCCCAGCATTTCGGGAATGACGTATTCGCCCACCGAGGGGATGAACACCAGCATGGCACCGGCCACCACACCGGGCATCGACAGCGGCAGCGTGATCCGCAGGAAGGCGCGCCAGGGCCGCGCGCCCAGGTCGTAGGCGGCTTCCAGCAGGCGGTAGTCCAGCTTCACCAGGTTGGCGTACAGCGGCAGGATGAAGAACGGCAGGTAGGCGTAGACCAGGCCGATGTAGACGGCCAGGTCGGTGCGGTAGATTTCCAGCGGCGCGTCGATCAGCCCCAGGCCCATCAGCAGATGGTTCAGCAGCCCGTCGTTGCGCAGGATGCCGACCCAGGCGTAGACGCGCAGCAGCAGCGAGGTCCAGAACGGCAGGATCACGCCCAGCAGCAGGATGTTGCGGATTTCCGGCCGCGCGCGGGCGATGTGGTAGGCCATGGGATAGCCGATCAGCGCGCAGCAGACGGTGGTGACCAGGGCCATCTTCACCGAATTCAGGTACACGGCCGCGTACAGGCTGTCGGTGAACAGCAGCACGTAGCCGCGCAGGTGCAGGGCCAGCGACAGGGTCTGGTCCTGCAGGGTGGCGATCGGCATGTAGGGCGGGATGCCGAACTGCAGGTCGGAAAAGCTGATCTTCAGCACCAGCAGGAAGGGCACCAGCAGGAACAGCGTCAGCCAGACGTAGGGCACGCCGATGGCGAACTGCCGGGCGCTGGGGCGATGGCCGGGAATTTTCAGATGCATCGGCGGCTCCGGACGCGGGGGTCGGTGAAGGCGGCGGGGGACGTCAGGACGCCAGCACGGTCCCGGCGTCGTGGGACCAGGTGACGTAGACTTCCTCGTCCACGCCGGGCGCGTCGGACTGGCTCCAGTCCAGGCTGGGCACGCTGGCCTCGATGGTCTGGCCGGCGTCCAGACGGATCTGGTAGCGGGCGTAGCTGCCCATCCAGGCGACGTGCGACACCATGCCGTGGCCCCAGTTGGACTCGGCCTCGGGGACCTGGCGGCCGACGCGGATCTGTTCCGGCCGGATGGAGACGTGGACCTCCATGCCCAGGGGTTCGCTGATGCCGTGGCTGACGTACAGCGGGCGCGACAGCGCGTCGGTCTCGATCAGCACGTGGTCGGGCTCGTCCACCACGATGGTGCCGGTGAACAGGTTGGTGGACCCGATGAAGCCGGCGACGAAGCGGGAACTGGGGAAGGTGTAGACGTCGTGCGGCGTGCCGCACTGGACGATCTGGCCTTCGGTCATGACGGCCAAACGGCTGGCCATGGTCATGGCCTCTTCCTGGTCGTGGGTGACCATGATGCAGGTGACGCCGACCTGGCCCAGGATCTTCACCAGTTCGATCTGGGTGGCCTGGCGGATCTGCTTGTCCAGCGCCGACATGGGTT
>CBFGXR010000500.1:0-1688 GCA_965652675.1 uncultured Castellaniella sp. | reverse complement strand
TGGTAGCTGGAAAACGCGGGACCCAGTTCCGGCGCCCGCGCCGCCTTGTCCAGGAAGGCCTGGACCGCGTCGTTCAGGCGGTCGTAGCCCAGGCCGGCCGTGTCCTCGATCTGCAGCTTGAAGCCGCCGACCGTCCCCAGGCCCATCACCGGCGGGGGCGGGAAGACCGCGGTGAAGGCTTCCTGGATGCCGGCGAATTGCCGGCTCAGCGCGGCCGTGATGGCCTGCGCGGACATCGCCTCGTCGCGGCGTTTGTCGAAATCGTCGAGCGTCATGAAGACGACGGCCGCGCTCGAACTGTTGGTGAAGCCGTTGATCGACAGGCCCGGGAATGCGACGACGCTCTTCACGCCCGGCTGGGCCAGCGCGATCTCGCCCATGCGCCGGACCACGGCATCCGTGCGTTCCAGCGAGGCGCCGCTGGGCAGTTGCGCGAAGCTGACGAGGTACTGCTTGTCCTGGCCGGGCACGAAACCGCCCGGGACGAGGTAGGCGACTCCCGCCGTCAGCGCGAGCAGGACCAGATAGACGCCCAGGGTCGCGCCCTTGCGCCGCACGACCGCGCCCACGCCCCGCGCGTAGCCGTCCGAGGCGCGCCCGAACGCTCGGTTGAAGGCGCGGAAGAAACCGCCCAGGACGCGATACATGCCCCGGGTGAGCGCGTCCGGCCTGGCATCGTGGGGTTTCAGCAGCAGGGCCGCGAGCGCCGGCGACAGCGTCAGCGAATTGAATGCCGAGATGACCGTCGAAATGGCGATCGTCATGGCGAACTGCTTGAAGAACTGTCCGCTCAGCCCCGTCATGAAGGCCAGCGGCACGAACACGGCGACCAGCGTCAGGGCGATGGCGATGATCGGCCCGCTGACTTCCCTCATGGCGCGATAGGTGGCGTCGCGGGGGCCGAGGCCGGCCTCGATGTTGCGCTCGACGTTCTCGACGACCACGATGGCGTCGTCCACGACAATGCCGATCGCCAGCACCAGGCCGAACAGGGACAGTGCGTTGATGGTGTAGCCGAACGCCAGCATCAGGGAAAACGTGCCGATGATCGAGACGGGCACCGCCAGCAGCGGAATGATGGAGGCGCGCCAGGTCTGCAGGAAGACGATGACGACGAGCACGACCAGGGCGATGGCCTCGAGCAGCGTCGACACCACCGCCTTGATGCTGGAGCGGACGAACTGCGTGGGATCGTAGACGATGCGGCTTTCGAGCGAGGCCGGAAAATCGGCCGACAGTGCTTTCATGGTCTGGCGCACGGCGTCGGAAATGGCCAGGGCGTTGGCACCCGGGGCCTCCATGATCGCCATGGCGACCGCCGGCTTGTTGTCCAGCAGGGACCGCAGGGCGTAGTCCGAGGCCGCCAGTTCGATGCGCGCCACGTCGCGCAGCCGGATGACGCCGCCGTCCGCGGAGGACTTCAGGACGATGTCGCCGAATTCCTCCTCCGTCCGCAGGCGGCCCTGCGCGTTGACCGAGAATTGCATGGCGACGCCGGGCCCGCTGGGTGCCGCGCCGATGACGCCCGCGGCCACCTGCACGTTCTGTTCCCGGATGGCGGCGACGACATCGCTGGCCGTCAGGCCCCGTTCGGCGATTTTCTCCGGGTTCAGCCAGACGCGCATCGAGTAGTTGTCGGCGGCCAGGGTGAAGCTGTTGGCGTCGACGACCCGCGTGAAGACGCGCAT
>CBFGXR010000499.1:0-1689 GCA_965652675.1 uncultured Castellaniella sp. | reverse complement strand
CGTCGCTGCCGACCGGGCATTCGGCGCGGAACAGGCCGGTCTCGACCGGACCGGGCGAGACCGCGTTGACCGTGACGCCGTAGGGAGCGAGTTCCAGGGCCCAGGTGCGGGTACAGCCCAGCAGCGCGCTCTTGGCCGCCGCGTAGCTGGTGTGCCCGGTCTGCCCGTGCACCACGCGGCCGCACAGATTGACGATGCGTCCGGACTTGCGGGCCTTCATGCCCGGCACGAAGGCCTGCACCGCCTGGACGGCCACGCGCACGTTCAGGTCGAAGGCCTGATAGAGCGAAGCCAGGTCGACCTCGCCCAGGGGTTCCGGCATCGCCGGCCCGACGCAGTTCACGACGGCGTCGACCGGATATTTTTCACGGATGACGCGCAGCAGTTCCTCGGTCTCGCCGGCATTGGCCAGGTCGCAGGCATACAGGTAGCCGGGGAAATCGATGTCGGCCACGTGCCGGGCCAGACCGACGACGTGGCAGCCCTGGTCGGCCAGACGCTGGCTGACGGCCCAGCCGATGCCTTTGGTCGCGCCGGTGACGAGCACACAACTGTTCTTCATGGAAAATTCCTCCAGGTCCGGTTCACAGGACGCGACGCGGCACCCGGGGGGTCACGGCGGTCAGCAATTCGTAGCCGATGGTGCCGCAGGCGGCGGCGACCTCGTCCACCGACGGCCCGCCCCGTCCCCAGAGCACGACCGGCGAGCCGACCGTCGCATCGGGCACGGGATCCAGGTCCACGGCCAGCATGTCCATGGACACCCGGCCGACCAGACGGGTGGGTACCCCGTCCACCGCGACCGGCGTCCCGGTGGGCGCATGGCGTGGATAGCCGTCGGCATAGCCGCAGGCGACGATGCCGACCCGCATGTCGCGGGGGGCGCGGAAGGTATGGCCGTAGCCCACCGATTCGCCCGCGGGCACCCGGTGCGCGCCGATCAGCCGCGCGGACAGGGTCATGGCCGGACGCAGACCGAAGGATTCGGCCGGCCGGTCGGCGAAGGGCGAGGCGCCGTACAGGCAGATGCCGGGACGCACCCACTGGGGGGCGCCGGCGATCCCCGCCGCCAGCCCCGGGGTCAGCGTGGCCGCCGAATTGCACAGGCTGACCGGACCGGACAGGCCTTCGGTCGTCCGCAGGAAGCAGTCGATCTGGTCCCGCGTGACGGCGGGATCGTCGTCGGCGCGGGCGAAATGGGTCATCGCGCCGACCTGGCCCAGCACGCCGTCGGCCTGCAGGGCCAGGGCACGTTCATGCGCCGCGCGGAACTCGTGCGGCTGGAAACCCAGCCGGTGCATGCCGGTGTTCAACTTGACGAAGGCGTCGATCTGCCGGGCGACGGGGCTGGCTTCCAGCATGGCCAGCTGCTCGGCGCAATGCAGCGCGGCGCCGATCCGATAGCGGACCAGCGCGTCGAGGTCGTCGGGTTCGAAGAAGCCTTCCAGCAGCAGCAGCGGACCGGACCAGCCCAATTCGCGGCAGCGGATGGCTTCGTCCAGATCCAGCATCGCCAGGCCGTCGGCTTCGCCGAAGCCCGCCAGAGCGGCCTCGAGGCCGTGCCCATAGCCGCGCGCCTTGATCACGGCCCAGATGAAAGGCGCGGCGCCGGGGGCTTCCTGCCGCAGTCGTTCGGCCTCCGTCCCCAGGTTGTGGGACAAGGCTTCGGTGTCGATCGTCGCCAGAATT
>CBFGXR010000498.1:0-1691 GCA_965652675.1 uncultured Castellaniella sp. | reverse complement strand
AGGGTGATCAGGTCCGGATCGCCGGGGCCGGCGCCCACCAGCCAGACGTGGCCGGCCTGGGACAGGCCCATGTAGAACACCAGGGTGCGCTGGCGGTCCGCCGCCAGGGACGTCCAGTCCAGATCGTGGGCGCCGTCCTGGCGATGGGCGGTCATCAGGCAGACGCCGGCCGCCAGGTCGCGGTGCGTGAGGGGGATGCCGGTGGCGGCCGCGCAGCCCGAGGCGGCGGTGACGCCGGGCACCACCGTGACCGGGATGCCCTGGGCGCGCAGGGATTCCATTTCCTCGCCGCCGCGTCCGAAGATGAAGGGGTCGCCGCCCTTCAGGCGCACCACGGCGAGGCCGGCGCGGGCGTGCGCGGCCAGCAGGATGTGGATGTCTTCCTGGGGGACGCTGTGCCGGCCCGCGCGCTTGCCCACGGGGATCCGGAGGGCGTCGGGACGGCAGTGGTCCAGCAGTTCCGGGGCGGCCAGGCTGTCGTGGAACACCACGTCGGCGGCCTGCAGGGCGCGCAGGCCGCGCAGGGTGATCAGGTCCGGATCGCCGGGGCCGGCGCCCACCAGCCAGACGTGGCCGGACGCCGGGGCGGCATCCGGCGCGGTCCCGTCCGCCCGGGCGGGGCGCGGGGCGGCCGGGACCGAAGGGGATTCATGCGGGGGTTTCGGACGCATGGGCGGCCTCCAGGGGGCGGATGGTTTCGGGGCGGCCGACGCTCAGGACGCCGTCGGCGTCCACGCGCAGCGGCCAGCGGCGCACGCGCACGGTGGCGTCTTCCAGGCACTGGCCGGTGTCCAGGCGGAAATGCTGCTTGTACATGGGCGAGGCGACGACCGCATGGCCCTGGAGCTCGCCGACGATGCCGCGCGCCAGCACGGCCGCGCCGCAGAAAGGATCGACGTGGTCGAGGGCGAACGGGCCCGCCTCGGTCAGGAACACGGCGACCTGTTCGCCATGGGCGCGGGCCGCGATGCCGGCGTCCAGGATCAGGTCGTCCAGGCGGCAGATGGGCTGCCAGGCCGCGTCCGCGCCGTCGCCGTGGACAGGCGCGGCGGCCGGCGGCGCGCCATCCGGGACGGAGAGGACGGCGGCGCCTTTGGCGCGGCGATGGGTCGATGGCTTCATGGTGGGCTCCTTCATTCGGCCGGGACGGCCAGCGCTTCGCGTTCGCGCACGGTGGCCGGGCGCGGCTGGCCGCGTTCGCGCACGTGGATGATGTGCTCGTCGGGCGCGTCGCTGTTGATCAGCGGGCGGAAGCGGCGCAGGGCCTGTTCGTCCTTCAGGGTGGCGGCCCATTCGCATTCGTAGGCGTCCACCAGGGACTGCATCTGCGCCTCCAGTTCCGCGCCCAGGCCCAGGCTGTCCTTCACGACCACGTCCTTCAGGTAGTCCAGGCCGCCTTCCAGGCTTTCGCGCCAGGTGGCGGTGCGCTGCAGCTTGTCGGCCGTGCGGATGTAGAGCATCAGGAACCGGTCGATCATGCGGATCAGGGTGTCGTCGTCCAGGTCCGAGGCCAGCAGTTCCGCGTGGCGCGGGCGCATGCCGCCGTTGCCGCAGACGTACAGGTTCCAGCCCTTTTCGGTGGCGATGATGCCCACGTCCTTGCTCTGGGCCTCGGCGCATTCGCGCGTGCAGCCCGAGGCCGCCTTCCAGGCTTTCGCGCCAGGTGGCGGTGCGCTGCAGCTTGTCGGCCG
>CBFGXR010000497.1:0-1698 GCA_965652675.1 uncultured Castellaniella sp. | reverse complement strand
ACGGCCTGGGCGGCGGCACGTCCAGCACCAGCAAGGTGGTGCTGGTGTCGCGCAGCGCGCGCGGCGATTGCGACGTCGATTACCTGTACGGCGCGGTGGCCATCGACGCGCCCGTGATCGACTGGAGCGGCAATTGCGGCAACCTGACCGCCGCCGTGGGACCGTTCGCCCTGGCGCGGGGCCTGGTGGACGCGCCGGCGGACGGCGTCGTCGCGGTGCGCATCTGGCAGGCCAATATCGGCAAGAAGATCGTTGCCCACGTGCCCGTGTCGCACGGCCGGGTCGTGGAGGCCGGTTCGTTCACGCTGGACGGGGTCGCGTTTCCCGGCGCGGAGATCCGGCTCGAATTCCTCGATCCCGGCGCGGGCGACGCGCTGCTGCCGACCGGACATGTCGTGGACGAACTGGACGTGCCGGGCGTCGGCCGGATCGAGGCCACGCTGATCGATTCGGGGATCCCCTCGATCTTCGTCACGGCCGCCAGCCTGGGGCTGCGCGGCGATGAAACCCAGGCCGAAGTCAACGCCGACGCCGGGCTGCTGGCCCGGCTGGAGGCCATCCGCGCGCACGGCGCGGTGGTCATGGGCCTGGCGGCGGACGCCAGGGCGGCGACGCGCGACCGGCCCCACACGCCCAAGCTGGCCTTTCTGGCGCCGCCCGCGGATTTCACGGCGTCGGACGGCCGGCGGGTCGCCGCCGGCGAGATCGACCTGCTGGCCCGGATCCTGTCGATGGGCCAACTGCATCACGCCATGACCGGGACCGGGGCGGTCGCGATCGCCTCGGCCGCCGCGATTCCCGGCACCCTGGTGGCGCGGCTGCGCCGGCCCGATGCGGGCGACCGCGTCCGCATCGGACATGCCGCCGGCATCCTGGCGGCCGGCGCCGAGGCGGCACGGACCGAAGGCGGCTGGCGGATCACCAAGGTCGTCGCCAGCCGCAGCGCGCGCCGCCTGATGACGGGCGTGGTGCATCCGGCGCCGGGAATGGGCGAAGGCTGAGCGGCCGCGTCCGCCCGGGCGTTTCGCGCGTCCGCGTCAGGCGTCCGGATCCCGGACGTAGGCCGCCAGGTCGGCGATCGAAAGCACGGGCAGGCCGTGCCGGTCGGCGTAGTCGAGCATGTCGCGCCCCCGCGTCATGGTGCCGTCGGGATTCATCAGTTCGCACAGTACGCCGATCGGCCGCAGGCCCGCCAGCCTGGCGAGGCAGACCGATCCTTCCGTGTGGCCCCGGCGCGCCAGCACGCCGCCGGGATGCGCGCGCAGCGGGAAGACGTGGCCGGGCCGCACCAGGTCTCCGGGGCCGGCCTCGGGGTCGATGGCGGTCCGGATGGTCGTGAGCCGGTCGCGCGCGCTGACGCCCGTGGTCACGCCCGAGCGGGCCTCGATCGTCACGGTGAAGGCCGTGCCGTACGGACTCTGGTTGTCCCGCACCATCGGCGGCAGCCCCAGGCGGTCGATGTCCTCGTCCGTCAGGCACAGGCAGACGATGCCGCTGCCGTCGCGGATCAACTGCGCCATGGTGCGCTCGGTCAGGCGCTCGGCGGCCAGGATCAGGTCGGCCTCGTCCTCGCGGTCGCCATCGTCCGTCAGCAGGACCGGCACCCCCCGGCGCACGGCCTCCAGCGCCGCGCGCACACGGTGCCGCGCGGCCGCGCGCCTGTGGGCCGGCGCCGCCCTGCCGCCGCTGCTGTCCTCG
>CBFGXR010000496.1:0-1716 GCA_965652675.1 uncultured Castellaniella sp. | reverse complement strand
CGCCCTGTACGCCGAGCCGCGCATCCGCCACGTCCTGGTGCGCCACGAACAGGCGGCCATGCACGCCGCCGAGGGCTATGCGCGCTCCACGGGCCGGCCCGGCGTGGTCTTCGTGACTTCGGGCCCGGGCATGGCGAACACCACCACCGGCCTGCTGGACGCGCTCTGCGATTCGATCCCGGTGCTGTGCGTCAGCGGCCAGGTGGCGACCGGCGCCATCGGCACCGACGCCTTCCAGGAATGCGACGCGGTCGGCATTTCGCGCCCGGTCACCAAATGGAACGCCCAGGTGCGCCGTTCCGAGGACATCGCCGACCTGGCGGCCAAGGCCCTGCGCCTGACGCGCGCCGGCCGCCCCGGGCCGGTGCTGCTGGATTTCCCCAAGGACCTGCAGATTGCCCGCGTGCCGCCGGAGCACGCCGTCGCGGCCGCGGAACCCGAGGCCGCCGCCGAACCGCTGGCGCCCGTGACCGAGGCCGCGCTCAAGCGCGCCGCCGCGCTGATCGCCCGCGCCCGCCGGCCGGTGTTCTACGGCGGGGGCGGGCTGATCAATTCGGGCATCGACGCCTGCCACGCCTTCCGCGGCCTGGTGCAGGCGACCGGCGCGCCGTGCACCCTGACGCTGATGGGCCTGGGCGCCTATCCGGCCGGCGACGCGCGGTTCCTGGGCATGCTCGGCATGCACGGTACGCTGCAGGCGAACCTGGCCATGCACCATGCGGATCTGATCGTCTGCGTGGGCGCGCGCTTCGACGACCGCATCACTGGCCGGCTGTCGGACTTCTGCCCGCATGCCGACAAGATCCACCTGGACATCGACCCGGCCTCGATCGACAAGGTCGTGCGCGCCGACGTGGCGCTGGTGGGCGACTGCTACCCGCTGCTGCGCGCCCTGCACAAGGAACTGGGGCAGTACCCGCTGGAATCCGGCCGCCTGGACGAATGGTGGCAGCGCATCGCCGTCTGGCAGGCGCGCGACTGCCTGAAATTCCAGCCTTCGGACGACGTCATCCTGCCCCAGGACCTGATGCGGCGCATCGACCGGCTGCTGGCCGGGCGCGACGCCGTCGTGTCCACCGACGTGGGCCAGCACCAGATGTGGGCGGCCCAGTACATCGGCATCGACCGGCCCAACCGCTGGCTGACCTCCGGCGGGGCGGGCACCATGGGCTACGGGCTGCCGGCCGCCATCGGCGCGCAGATCGCGCATCCGGACAAGCCGGTGGTCTGCGTCAGCGGCGACGCGTCCGTGCTGATGAACATCCAGGAACTGGCCACGGCCACGCAGCACCGCGCGCCGGTCAAGCTGATCCTGTGCAACAACGGCCACATGGGCATGGTGCGCCAGTGGCAGGAACTGATCCACGAGGGCCGCTACAGCCACAGCTACAACGCCTCGATCCCGGACTTCGTGGCGCTGGCGGGGGCCTTCGGCTGGGGGGCGGCGCGCGTCGAGCACCCGCGCGACCTGGACGCGGCGCTGGCCGCCTGCATGGCGCACGACGGCCCGTACTTCCTGGACGTGGCCGTGGTGCCGCTGCAGAACTGCTTTCCGATGATGCCGGCCGGCTACGGCCACCAGCAGGTGATGCTGTCCGAGGACACCTGGTACGTGGAAGAGTGACCAGATCCTAGACGCAGCGCCCGCCGTCGACTTCCAGGCAGGCGCCGGTGATGAAGGACGCCTCGTCCGAGGCCAGATAGAGGCAGGCGTGG
>CBFGXR010000495.1:0-1721 GCA_965652675.1 uncultured Castellaniella sp. | reverse complement strand
CTGCGGCGAATACAGCTGGAAGGTCCGTTCGACGGCTTCGCCCGACGAGATCTTGGATAATACAGTTTAGCACGGCGAACGTCGCCACGACGCTTGACCTCGATCGAGGCGATCTGCGGCGAATACAGCTGGAAGGTCCGTTCGACGGCTTCGCCCGACGAGATCTTGCGCACGGTGAAGGCGGAATTCAGGCCGCGGTTGCGACGGGCGATGACCACGCCTTCGTAGGCCTGGGCGCGCTTGCGCGAGCCTTCGACCACGTTGACGCTCACGATGACCGTGTCGCCGGGGGCGAATTCGGGGATGGTGCGGCCTTCGGTCAGGCGCGCGATTTCTTCTTTTTCGAGGGTTTCGATCAGGTTCAAGATAGGCTCCAGGGCATCATGGGCACCGGGGTTGGGTCACGAAGTGACTATATTGGAAATGCCGGACCAGAGGATGCAAACCAGGGATTATATCAGAACCCGACCGCCGCACCCAGCCACATCATGCCCGGGATCATGGCGGCCCAGGTCAGGACCATGAGGACGTCGCCCGCCAGCGCCGCCAGGCGGCGCCAGCCGATCCGCAGGCCCGCGCGAGGCCGGTGCGCCGTGACCGCCGCCTGACGGCCCGGCGCCGCCCGCCCCCACCGGGCGGCGCGCACGGCGGGACGGCCGCCCCACGATCCGCCCGACACCCAGGGCCCCTGCAGCACACCCGGGGCGTTCACACGCACGGCACGCGTCCCGCGCCCCGACCCGCCGCGTCCGGCGGCGCCCGCGCCGGCCCAAGCCCACGTTCCGTTCCAAGCCATCGATCCAGCCATGTCGTATCTCCCAGGTGCGCCCGGCGCGAAAGCGGCCGAAACTGTTGTTTTATACAGTATTTATGAATACTGTACAAAGAAACAGTGATTGGCGCAAGAGGAAATACACTCAACCCCAAAGAGGATCTCGCTCCCAATCCTGCGGGAAGCCCAAGGCCTCCGATCCGATGCGGGGATGCTTCTTGAACAGATCCATCAAGCGGACAGGCCAGCCGTCCTCGGTATCCATGACACGCGAGAACAATCGCATGACCACGGCCAGGCAATAGTAGCTTTGCTGATCAGCAAAATGGTGTCTGGCTTGTGCATAGATTTCGGGCCGATAGGCAAATCGACGATTCCACACACGGCCATGATGGGCGCAGGTGTTGCGCAACAGAGCTAGCGCATGCAGCCAGGATTCGACCAGACTGACCGAGAGACCAAAAAACTGGGCGAATTCTTTCTTCGGATTGGGCCGCGCAGGTCCAGATTTTTGCAGATGCTTGTAGAGCCTCGACCAGGTTCCGAAAGACACGCACTCGGCCATCAACCAGCTGGGCGGCAGCAAAGGCTCGTCGTATTTTTCGAAGTAGTGCCTGGCAAACAAGTCCGAGCTATGACGGGTATCGCGTTCCACGCTACTCAGGAAACGCCCAATGGCAAAGGCCTCAGGCCTGTTGCCGCGCCCGGGCGCATGCGCCAGCACTTGCTGCGGATGATTCAGGTACCAGAACGGCCCATACTGCTGCGACATCTGGTTGCTGATCACGGTGCGCACCGCCACCTCGATCCGCCCCAGCCACTCCAGCGTGATGTTGCGTAAATCGCGGTCGAAATCGTGACGAGCCAGAATGTCGGGAAAGCTGACACCGGCCTTGAAAACCCGGCCGCCGTTCGTCATCGACCGCATCAGCGGCAAGGCATAACCACG
>CBFGXR010000494.1:0-1722 GCA_965652675.1 uncultured Castellaniella sp. | reverse complement strand
GCCTGGCTGGCCAATGCGCTGGGGGCGCTGGGGGTCGGCCTGGAGGCCGGCGAAATCATTCTGTCCGGGGCGCTGGCGGCGATGACGCCGGTGGTCGCCGGGGACAGCCTGCAGGTGTCGATCGGCGGGATCGGCGCCTGCGGCGTGCGGTTCATCGCATAGCAAGCAAAGGAAATCATGATGGAAAAGATCAGGTGTGCCTTGATCGGGTCGGGCAATATCGGCACCGACCTGCTGTACAAGCTCAAGCGCAGCGCGGTGCTGGAGCCGGTCTGGATGGTGGGCATCGACCCGCAGTCCGAGGGGCTGGCGCGCGCGCGCGAGCTGGGCCTGAAGACCACGGCCGAGGGCGTGGACGGGCTGCTGCCGCACATGAAGGACGACCGGATCCAGATCGTGTTCGACGCGACCTCGGCCTACGTGCACCGGGCCAACAGCGACAAGGTGACGGCGCACGGCGCGCTGATGATCGACCTGACGCCGGCGGCCATCGGCCCGTACTGCGTGCCGCCGGTCAATCTGGACGAACATCTGGACCGGCGCGAGACCAACGTCAACATGGTCACCTGCGGCGGCCAGGCCACCATCCCGATGGTGGCGGCGGTCTCTCGCGTGCAGCCGGTGGCATACGCCGAGATCGTGGCGACCGTCTCGTCGAAATCGGCGGGGCCGGGCACGCGCAAGAACATCGACGAATTCACGCAGACCACGGCCGGGGCGGTGGAAAAGGTGGGCGGCGCGAAGCAAGGCAAGGCCATCATCATCCTGAACCCGGCCGAGCCGCCGCTGATCATGCGCGACACCGTGCACTGCCTGACCGAGACGGATCCGGACGAGGCGGCCATCACCGAATCGGTGCAGCGCATGCTGGCCGAGGTGCGGCGCTACGTGCCGGGCTACCGCCTGGTCAACGGGCCGGTGTTCGACGGCCGCCGGGTGTCGATCTACCTGGAGGTCGAGGGCCTGGGCGATTACCTGCCCAAGTATTCCGGGAACCTGGACATCATGACGGCGTCGGCCACGCGCACCGCCGAGATGTTCGCCGAGCGCATCCAGAAGGGCGAATGGGCCGTGTCCGCCTCGTCCGCCGCGTAAAGGAATCATCATGAGCACAGACAAGAAAACCGTCACCCTGCACGACATGACGCTGCGCGACGGCATGCACGCGATGCGCCACCAGATCACGCTGCAGCAGATGCAGGACGTGGCGCAGGGGCTGGACGAGGCCGGCGTGCCGCTGATCGAGGTGACCCACGGCGACGGCCTGGGCGGCGCGTCGGTGAACTACGGCTTCTCGCTGCACAGCGACGAGGAATACCTGGGCACCGTGATCCCGCTGCTCAAGCGGGCCAAGGTGTCGGCGCTGCTGCTGCCGGGCATCGGCACGGTCGAGCACCTGCGCATGGCCTACGGCCTAGGGGTGCGCACGATCCGGGTGGCCACCCACTGCACCGAGGCCGACGTCTCGCAGCAGCACATCGAGGCGGCGCGCAAGGCGGGCGTGCGTCACGTCATCTACGTGTCGTCGGTGGGCGCGCGTCCCGCCGCAAGCGACGACATCCTGAACACGCACTTCGAGACCGAGCAGGCGCTCGATCTTCCTTGCCTTCAGTGCCCGCGATTCGAGGTCGAGGACGGCGTGCGTGCGAGCGTCCCTCGTCCGGTCACCGTCGCAGCCAGGTTCGCCGTCTGCCGGGTCGACTGGAGCCGCGCCCCGTTGCG
>CBFGXR010000493.1:0-1723 GCA_965652675.1 uncultured Castellaniella sp. | reverse complement strand
GGAGTCCATGGACGGCTATCTCGCCGACTACCGCGCCCTGATCACCAGCGACGCGCCGCTCGCGACGAGCAGCGCGCCCATGATGCGCACGACCTGCTCGCGAGTCAGGTTGAGATGGGTTTCGGCAGCATCGCCTCGACGCTGCCTTTCGTGAAGCAGGGCAAGCTCCGCGCCATCGGCGTGTGCAACTTTGGCCCACTCGACCTGAACGAAGCGCTGGCGGCGGTCGACAACCTCGCGACGAACCAGATGGCCTACAGCCTGCTCGCGCGCGGCGCCTTGACCGGGGAGGAAGCGGAAGCGGCGCTGCGTGCGCCGCTGGCCGCCGATATCTGCGTCGAGTCGGATTCCGCCGGGCATACGGACCGCGGTGTCGCCTCGGTCCTGGTGCCGGCGGTCCAGGAATCACGACGACGGATCCTGGATGAACACGCGCATCGGTTCCAGATCCGTGTCGGCATGGCCGGCGGGCTGGGCAATCCGTCGGCGCTCGCCGCGGCGTTCGCGATGGGCGCCGACTTCGTCGCCACCGGATCGATCAACCAGTGCACCGTCGAGGCGGGCACCAGCGATGCGGTCAAGGACCTGCTGCAAGCCGCGGACGCCATGGAGACGGCGTACGCGCCCGCTGGTGACATGTTCGAAATAGGTTCGCAGGTCCAGCTGTTCAAGGGCGGCCTGCAGTTCCCCTCCAGGGCGGGCAGGTTGTATGAGCTCTACCAGAAACTGGATGGAATCGACTCCCTGGATCCGCGCACGCGGGACACGCTGGAGCGGAAGTACTTCGGCAGATCCATCGAAGAAGTCTGGGAAGAAACGCGTGCCCATTGGCAGCGGGCGTGTCCGGCCGAGCTGGACAAGGCGCGGCGCCTGCCCAGGCACAGGATGGCGTTGATCTTCCGTTGGTATTTCGTCCACACCACCCGCCTCGCCCTGGCCGGGCGGCTCGAGGATCGCGCGAACTTCCAGATCCATTGCGGCCCCGCCATGGGCGTCTTCAACCTCTGGGCGCGAGGCACGCCGATCGAGCAGTGGCGGCAGCGGCGCGTTGCCGACATCGGCGACCGGTTGATGCAGGCCGCGGCCGAGGAACTGGAAGGGCGTCTGCATGCGCTCCTGGAGGGGCCGCGATGAGCCGCCACACGCCGGTTGCCTCGATCGCCCTGGCCAATGCCACGAAGGAGGCGGCCATGGAGGTCATCGCAGGAGCGGACCGCATGGCGGTCGCGGCCGCGCGCGCGCCGCTGGACCCGCAGGCCCGGCCAGGAGCGATGGCGGGTGGGCAGGCTCCCGACCTGCTGGCCGTCTCGGGTCTGTGCAAGTCCTTCGCCGGTCGCCAGGTCGTCAGGGACGTCTCGTTCGGCGTGAAAGGGGGAGAGGTGTTCGCCTTCCTCGGCCAGAACGGCGCCGGCAAGACGACCACGATCAAGATGTGCGTGGGCTTGCTGTCCCCGGATGCGGGCACGATCCGCATCGGAGGTGACGATCCACAGAAGGCACGCATCGACACCACCCGCTTCGGCGCATTGCTGGAAGGGAACCGGAACGTCTACTGGCGGATGACGCCGTACGAGAACCTGCGCTACTTCGGGGTGCTCAAGGGGCTCTCCGTGGGCGAAGCCTCGCGGACCGCCCGCAGCCTTCTGTCTAGGTTTGGGATGGCCGCCTTGAGCGACCAGCAGGTGCACCAGCTCTCGCGGGGCATGCAGCAGAAGCTGGCGAT
>CBFGXR010000492.1:0-1725 GCA_965652675.1 uncultured Castellaniella sp. | reverse complement strand
CGTGGAAGCGGAAGTGCTCCTGGTCGAAAGCGGCCGACAGGTACGGTGCGTAGTCGTCGACCAGGTGGTAGCGCAGGTAGTCCTGCAGCACCGGCACCGGCGTTCCGCCGACCAGCTTGTCCATCGCGGCCATGAATTCCGGCTGGCCGACGATCACGTAGTCGGGATGGATGCCCCACGCGGCGAGGCGAGCGGTCCAGTCGATCGATGGCGTGTACTTCGCCGTCAACTCGGCTGGCGACATCCTGTTGTAGTTCTTCTCCGGGTCGCGCAGGTCGGCGAGCTTGCGCGACGCGGTCGCGAGCTGCGTCTCGAACGCCATCACCTTCGCCGCGGCCGCCTTGGCGTCGGCCTCGTTGCGTCCGAGCAGCACCAGGCTGCGGGCGATGTGATCGACGTATTCGGCGCGGATCTTCGCCACGCCCTGTTCCGGGTTGAAGTAGAAATCGCGCTCCGGCAGGCCCAGGCCGCCCTGGCGGATGTTCACCGCCATCGTGTCGCTGGCCTTGTCGTCCTGGCCGATGCCGACGCGGAACAGGCCGCCGACGCCGATCGGCTTGAACGCGAATACCGTGTCGATCGCCTCCGCCGGCGTCCCGATCGCGTCGATGCGCGCGAGCTCGCCCTGCAGCGGCTGGATGCCGAGGCGTTCGGCGAGGCCGGTGTCCATGGCCGTCGCCCAGAAGTCGCCGATCTTCTGCTGGTCGCTGCCCGGCGCCGGCTGCGCCTTGGCCGCGTCCTCGTTGATCTTGCGCAGGCTGGCGTACAGCTGCTCGTCCACCGCGTTGCCGATGCCCCACGCCGACTCGGACGCCGGGATCGGGTGGGCCTTCAGCCAGGCGCCGTTGGCGTATTCGAAGAAGTCGACGCCCGGGTCCACCGAGGTGTCCATGTGCGACGCCAGGAAATCGGCCTTCGGCGGCGCGGACGTGGTGGTGCCGTCGGCGGCCAGCGCGGGCGCGGCGATGCACAGCGAGAGGGCGGCGCCCAGCAGGGCCCGGCGGAAGGTGGATCGGACAGGTCGCATGGCTATCCCCGGTAGCGCCGCGCGGCGCGAAGGCGGCCACGCTGCCGCCCGCGGGCCGCTGCGTCAAGCGCTGGAAGTCACCCGACCGGCGGATTCAGGTTCCAAGGCGCCTATCGGCCCTGGAACAGAAAGTACGTGCTCGCGATCAACAACGCGATAGAGAGCACGGTCGCCAATTTGCTCGACCACGGCGTCCGCCATCCTTCGCGCGCCATGCGATAGACCTCCCGTAACGGCGTACGCAAGGGCGGGCTCGGGGTGAAGGCCATCTCCCATGCAATCAACAATCCCGCGCACATGCTCAATCGCGAGGACAGCCTGTCCACGAGGAATGCGTCCGTGATGGCGAGCATGGCCAAGCCAACCGCCAGCACCCTGCGCCGCTTCCCTGGCTTCAGATCGAATTTTTCCATCCAGCCTCCCTGGCCGGGCCGCAGCGCGGCCCGGCCCTTTCGACTCAGTAACCGCAGGTGTCGGTCCAGTTGTAATAGTCCACCATCGGCATATCGACGTCCCAATCACCCCAAGGATTGCTACTGCTGGTCACCGGGAATCCGAACAGCTGGTCGAACGCTGCTTCGAAATGGCCCTGCTCCACTTCGCTGGATGCGTCCCAGAAATTTTCGATCATCGTGGCGATGGTGCCTTCAGCCAGGCGCCGTTGGCGTATTCGAAGAAGTCGACGCCCGGGTCCACCG
>CBFGXR010000491.1:0-1730 GCA_965652675.1 uncultured Castellaniella sp. | reverse complement strand
GTAGATGTCGATGTACAGCGGCGAGCCGACCACGCGCAGTTTCATGCCCTTGACGCATGGGCCACTGCTGGACGAGCTGGACCAGGACCTTGCCGGGCGGCGGGATGAGGTAGGCGGGAATGTTGAAGATCCGGATGGTCACGCCCTTGCGGGCGATGACGAGTTCCTGGCGGCCGGCTTCGATGGCGGCTTCGCGCACGATCTTCTGGTCGGCCGGCGTCCAGGAGTTCCAGACGTCCTGGTTGACCACGAAGATCAGCGGGTCGGCCACGTAGTTCCACAGGCTCAGGAATTTCTGGCCGACGTCGTAGAGTTTCGCGCCGGCGTAGATGGACAGGGGATTTTCCTGACCGTCGACGGCGCCGCTGGCGAGCGCGGGCTGGGCGTCGGCCCAGCTCATCTGGGTCGGGTTGGCGCCCAGCGCGGTGTAGATGTCGATGTACAGCGGCGAGCCGACCACGCGCAGTTTCATGCCCTTGACGTCTTCAGGCGTCTTGACCTCGCGCGCGGAGTTGGACAGCTGGCGGTAGCCGTTTTCGCCCCAGGCGAGCGGCACCACGCCTTTCTTCGACAGGATGCCGAACAGCTGTTCGCCGACCTTGCCCTGGGTCAGGGCGTCGATGGCGGCGTAGTCGGGCATCAGGAAGGGCAGGGAGAACAGGTTCAGTTCCTTGACCTGCGGGGACCAGTTGATGGTCGAGCCGATGGCCATGTCGATCACGCCCTGGCGGATGGCGGTGAATTCGCGCGTCTGGTCGCCCTGGACCAGGGACGTGCCGGGGTAGACCTTGATGTTGATGCGGCCGTTGGTGCGCTCGCGCACCAGGTCGGACCAGATCACCGCCCCCTGGCCCCAGGGGAAGTTGGTGCCCACCACGATGGACAGCTTGTATTCGGACTTGTAGTCGGCCGCCTGGGCCGGCAGTGCCCAGGCCAGGGCCGTGAAGGCCAGGGCGGCGGCGCCGATGAGTCGTGTGAAACGCATGTCAGTCTCCTCTTTGAAAATTGTTGTGCGTCAGTATCCCAGATAATGCGGCAACCAGAGCGCGATCTGCGGGAAAATCACGACCAGGACCAGGGCGCAGAGCATGCCGGCCACCAGCCACAGCACCCAGGGTGTCGTGCTTTCCATCGGGATCCGGGCGATCTTGCTGGAGACCATCAGGTTGACGGCCACCGGCGGCGTGAACTGGCCCACCGCGACCATCAGCGTCAGCACCACGCCCAGCCACACCAGATCCCAGCCGAAGGCCTGGGCGACCGGCTGGATCAGCGGCACGAAGATCAGGAAGATCGAAATCCCGTCCAGGAACATGCCCGCCACGACCAGCAGCAGGACCAGCAGCGCCAGGACGCTGTAGGAGCCCAGGCCGGAATGCACGATGGCGTTCGTGATCGGGTCGATGATCGACAGGGTGGACAGCGACCAGGCGAAGATCCCCGCCAGCGTGACGATCAGCATGATGACGGCGGACAGTTCGCCGGCCTCGCGCAGGATGGGGAACAGGTCGCGCACGCGGATGGTGCGATGCACGAACAGGCCGATGAGCAGGCCGTAGAACACGGCGACCACGGCGGCCTCGCTGGGCGTGAAATAGCCCATGCGCATGCCGCCCAGGATGATGACGGGGGCGGCCAGGCCCGGGATGGCCTCGAACAGGCTGCGCCAGAAGGGGGGACGGGGTTCGGCGCGGGCGGCGGCGCCCATCTGGTGGCGCCGCGCCAGCCAG
>CBFGXR010000490.1:0-1731 GCA_965652675.1 uncultured Castellaniella sp. | reverse complement strand
CTGGAAGCCCGCGCCGCGCAACTGATCGCCGACCAGGCCCTGGACGCCCACGCCCAGGCCGATGCCGCCTGTCGCAACCTGGCCCAGGCGCTGCAGCCCGCGCGCCAGCAGATCGCCGAACGCATGCGGGCGCAGCACGATGCCCAGATCCGCCACCAGCAACTCAGCCAGCAGGCGGCGCAGTCCGACGAACAGTCGCGCCGCCTGGCCCGCGACCTGGGCGAACTCGCCGAGCAGCAGGCCGGCCTGGATGCCCGGCGGGCCGAATCCGAGGCCCGCTTCGAATCGCTGGACCAGGTCCTGGCCGAGCAGCAGGAACGCCTGGCCGAACTGGACCTGCAGGCCGAGGACCTGTCCCGGCAGGCCGAGCAGTCCCGCCAGCGGGGCCGCGACCAGGAACGCGCCGCCCAGGAGGCCGAGTACGCCGTGCGCACCCTGCGCCACCGGCTGGACGAACTGCGCCGCACCCTGCAGTTGGCGGAAGACCAGGCCCGCCGCGCGGGAACCGAACTCGAATCCCTGCAGGGCGAACTGTTCGAACTGGATGAATCCATGGCCCAGGCGGGGCTGCAGGACGCGCTGGAATCCCGCGCCGCGTGCGAAGAGGCCCTGCGCGAGGCGCGCCTGGAACAGGACCGGGCCGCCGCCACGCTGCGCGAGGCCGACGAGGGCCGGCTGACGCTGGAACGCGGCCTGGATCCGCTGCGGGCGCGCATCACCGAATTGCAGCTGAAGGAGCAGGCCTCGCGCCTGTCGGTCGAGCAGTTCGCCGAACAGCTCGACGCCCGCCAGGTGGACCGCGACGCCCTGCGCCGCCACCTGGACGAACAGCCGCCCCAGTGGCGGCGCCTGGACTGGCTGCAGTCCGAGGTCCAGCGCATCACGCGCAACATCGAATCGCTGGGCGCCGTCAACCTGGCGGCGCTGGACGAACTGACGGCGGCGCGCGAACGCAAGGGCTTCCTGGACGCCCAGCACGCCGATCTGCTGGCGGCCATCGAGACCCTGGAAAACGCGATCCGCCGCATCGACCGCGAGACCCGCGAACTGCTGTCGCAGACCTTCGAGACGGTCAACGGCCATTTCGGCGAACTGTTCCCCCGTCTGTTCGGCGGCGGCGAAGCCCGCCTGACCATGACCGGCGAGGAAATCCTGGACGCCGGGGTGCAGGTCATGGCCCAGCCGCCGGGCAAGCGCAACAGCACCATCCACCTGTTGTCGGGCGGCGAAAAGGCCCTGACGGCGACGGCCCTGGTGTTCGCGCTGTTCAAGCTCAATCCGGCGCCGTTCTGCCTGCTCGACGAAGTCGACGCGCCGCTGGACGACGCCAATACCGAACGGTACGCGAACCTGGTGCGCGGCATGAGCGACCAGACGCAGTTCCTGTTCATTTCGCACAACAAAATCGCCATGCAGATGGCCCGGCAACTGGTCGGGGTGACCATGCAGGAACAGGGCGTGTCGCGGATCGTGGCCGTGGACATGGATTCGGCCCTGCAGTGGGCGGCCGAGGCGGCCTGACCCGGATAAGAGGACTTTATGAGCGACTTGCAGATCTTGCTGATTTCGATCGGGGTGGCGCTGATCGTCGTCGTCCTGCTGTACAACGCCTGGCAGGACTGGCGGGCGCGGCGCAGCATGCGCCAGTCGCTGCCGGAGGGCGGCCACGACGTGCTGAAGAGCGACGCGGGACCCCGGCGCGAGCCGGGGCTGTGGCAGGACGGCCGGCCC
>CBFGXR010000489.1:0-1733 GCA_965652675.1 uncultured Castellaniella sp. | reverse complement strand
ATGGCGACGGTGGAGATCTGGATCCCGGTCCGGTAGCGGTCCAGGATGGACTGCGCCAGGGACTGGACTTCGGACGCGACCTCGGTGCGGCCCGAATACAGGACGAAGTCCATGGGCTTGCGGCCGACGATCTCGCGCATGGCGGTCTCGGCCGCCTGGCGCACGGATTCATCGGGCTGGCTGGTGTTGAACAGGTAGGCCGGCGCGCCATCGGGCAGCAGCCGGTACTGCACCACGAACTGCACGTCGACGATGTTCTCGTCGTTGGTGAGCATCAACGATTCGGACAGGACCTTGTTGCGCGCCGAGCCCCGGAAGCCGACTTCGAAGGTGCGGAGCTGGGAGATGTTGACCGGCTGCGCGGCCTCGATGGGATACGGCAGGCGCCACTGCAGGCCGGGATTGAGCGTCTTGACGTACTGCCCGAAGCGGGTGACGACGGACACCTGGCCTTCCTGGACGATCATGAAGCCGCTGGCCAGCCACAGCAGGACGGCCGCCACGACCAGCAGCAGCACGAAGCGGGGGGACGGGCCGGGCAGGGACGGCAGGCCACCGCCCGACGGCGGACGGGGACCGCGTCCGCCGCCCTTGCGGCCGAACAGGCCGTTCAGGCGCTTGCTGAAATCGCGCCAGACCTCGTCCAGGTCGGGGGGACCGGAGGATGGGTCGGGTTTGCCGCGCGGGTCGTCGTTCTGGTTCTGGTTGCCCCGTCCCCAGCCCGGATCATTCAGGTTGAACAGTTTCATCAAACGCATTGTTTCCCGTAGGCTCCCCACCAAATTCAACGATCGACTGCCGCAAGCCGTCCAGCCCGCTGCGTTGCAGGGCGCTGACGAAGACTCGCGCAATCGTACCATGTTCGTTTCGCTCGACCCGGGGTTCATATCCGGCCGTGTCGATTTTGTTGTAGACCAGGATCTGCGGGATTTCGTGGGCCTCGATGTCGCGCAGGACCTGATTGACCGCGGCGGCCTGCTCGTCGCGCTGCGGGCTGGCCGCGTCGATCACGTGCAGCAGCAGGTCGGCGTGGACGGTTTCCTCCAGGGTGGCCCGGAAGGCCGCGATCAGCATCGGCGGCAGGGACCGGATGAAGCCCACGGTGTCGGACACGACGATCTGGCCGGCGCCTTCGATCCAGACGCGGCGGGTCGTCGTGTCCAGCGTGGCGAACAGTTGGTCGGCGGCGTAGGCGTCGGCGCGAGTCAGCGCGTTGAACAAGGTGGACTTGCCCGCGTTGGTGTAGCCGACCAGGGAGACCGACAGGGTCTTGCCGCGCACCCGGGCGCGGCGCTGGGTCAGGCGCTGGCGCTGGACGCGGTCCAGGCGTTCCTTCAGGGCGCGCACGCGCACGCCGATCAGGCGCCGGTCGGTTTCCAGCTGCGATTCGCCGGGGCCGCGCACGCCGATGCCGCCGCGCTGGCGTTCCAGGTGGGTCCACATCCGGGTCAGCCGGGTGGACAGGTGCTGCAGCTGGGCCAGTTCGACCTGCAGCTTGCCTTCGTGGCTTTTGGCGCGCAGGGCGAAGATGTCCAGGATCAGCGCCACCCGGTCGACGACGCGGACTTCGAAGTGGCGTTCCAGGTTGCGCTGCTGGGCGGGCGTGAGCGCCTGGTCGAAAAGCACGACCTCCGCGCCGGTGGCCTTGACCAGCGCGGCGGCTTCCTCGATCTTGCCCGAGCCGATGAAGCCCGCGGCGTCCGGCCGGCTGCGCCGGGCGGTGAGGACTTCGA
>CBFGXR010000488.1:0-1734 GCA_965652675.1 uncultured Castellaniella sp. | reverse complement strand
AGGCGGGGAAATCGTTCCAGCAATGGCGTCAGGGCCTCGTCGCTGTCGATCAGGCGGTCGCGCAGCGTCTCCAGCCGATGCATCGCGCGGGTCTCCTCGCGCGAGCCGTTGGCCCAGATGTCCAGCTGGGTGCGCAGCGCCTGGGCGTCGGCGTGGCGCATCAGCTTGCCGACGTAATGCACCTGGCGGCGCCGGCCTTCGTTGCTGTGGATGCGCTGGGCCAGGGCGATGGCTTCGCGCAGCGGTTCGTCCAGCGGCAGCCGGGCCAGCTTGGCGGGAGGCAGCGCGATCAGTTCGCGGCCCAGGTCCAGCAGGGCGTGCATGTCGCGCTTGACCTGGGATTTGCTGGGCCGCCGGTCTTCCGGAAAGTCGTCCGGCGAGGCGGGCAGGGGCGTGTCGTCCATGGGTTCGGGCATAAAATGGTCCGTGATTGTCTATGATAACCGTCTACCCTCCAGCGGATTTTGCATGAACCAACGAACCGACGATTTCCTCGATGTTCCCGCCCAGCAGGCCCAGTTCCGCGAACTGGTCGGCGACGCGCTGCGCCACGCCAGGCAGGCGGGTGCCACGGACGCCGCCGTGGAAATCTCCGAAAGCCGGGGGCTGTCCGTCTCGGTGCGCCAGCGCGCCATCGAGACCATCGAACAGACCCGCGACCGGTCCATGGCCGTGACGGTGTTCGCCGGCCAGCGCCGGGGCTCGGCCTCGACCTCCGATTTTTCCGCCGAGGCCCTGCGCCGCACCGTGGACGCCGCCTGGCACATCGCCCGCTACACCGCCGAGGATCCGGCCGCGGGCCTGCCGGAGCCCGAACTCTTCGCCCTGCACTATCCGGACCTGGACCTGCATCATCCCTGGGCCATCGACGCCGAAGGCGCGGCCCGCCTGGCGATCCAGGCCGAGCGCGCCGCGCTGTCGACCAGCAAACGGATCACCAACTCCGAAGGCGCCTCCCTGGACACCATGGAAGGCCATTTCGTCCTGGGCAATTCGCGCGGCTTCCTGGGGGGCTACCCCTATTCGCGCCACAGCCTGTCGGTGGCGCCCATCGCCGGGCGCGGCGACGGCATGCAGCGGGACTACTGGTACACGTCCGCGCGCCGGGCCGACGGCCTGGCCGCGCCGGCCGCGGTCGGCCGCTATGCGGCGGAACGCGCCCTGTCGCGCCTGGGCGCGCGTCCGGTCAAGACCGGCCGCTACCCGGTGCTGTTCGAAGCTCCCCTGGCCGTCGGCCTGGTAGGCGCGCTGGTCCAGGCCACCAGCGGCGGCGCGCTGTACCGCAAGGCCAGCTTCCTGCTGGACGCGCTGGGCAAGCCCGTCCTGGCCGATCACCTGGACGTGGTCGAGAACCCCTACATCCCGGGCGCCCAGGGCAGTTCGCCCTTCGATGCCGAAGGGGTCCGCCCGCAGGCCCGCCGGGTGGTGGACCAGGGCGTGCTCACGGGGTATTTCCTGTCCACCTACACGGCCCGCAAGCTTGGCATGGCGACCACCGGCAACGCGGGCGGGTCGCACAATCTCGGCCTGCGCTCGCGCCTGACCCGGCCGGACGACGACCTGCCCGCCATGCTGCGCAAGATGGGCACCGGGCTGCTGGTCACCGAACTGATCGGGCAGGGGGTGAACTACGTCACCGGCGATTACTCGCGCGGGGCCTTCGGATACTGGGTGCAGGACGGCGTCATCTGCCATCCCGTCCAGGAAATCACCATCGCCGGAAACCTGGCCGAC
>CBFGXR010000487.1:0-1736 GCA_965652675.1 uncultured Castellaniella sp. | reverse complement strand
CGGCTCGGCCAGCACGGGCACGGCCTGGACGGGCTGGCCGTCCAGGTGGGCGAACAGCGCCCGGCCGTCGAAATCGTCGTCCACCACGGTTTCGGTCATGCGATCGTGCACGCAGGCGGCCACGGCCGCCAGTTGATCCGCATCCAGCGCGCGCGTGCCCAGCAGGCGGCGTTCCGGGACGATGGTGTAGCGCACCCCGCGTTCGATGCGGCGCACCTGCGGCAAGCCGCAGTGGCGGGCGATGTCCGTCGCCTTGCTGGCCCAGGGGGAAATCGTGCCCAGGCGCGGAATCACCAGGAAACGCGCCGCGTGCCGTTCTGCGGCCGGGGCCTCGGTTGCGCGGCCGTCATCCAGCAGCGCCCGCAGGCGCGCCTGGCCCGCATCGTCCAGCGTGCCGTCGATGCCGACGAAATGGCAGGCTTGCGCGCGGACGTCGGCCACCGGCAGATCCCGGGCGGCCAGGGCGCGCAGCAGGCGTTCCCGGCGGAAGTCGGACAGGACGGAGGAACCGGGGATGATCAGTACGGTAGTCACGGCGGGGCGGCTCGAGGGCATGGGAAACCGCCTATTTTAGCCGCCTTCAGGGGTCCGGATAGCCGATGTCCATGATGTCGAGTTCCTCTATCCCCGAAGGCGTGCGCAGGGTCACGGTGTCGCCCTCGCGCGCCTTGATCAGGGCGCGGGCCACGGGCGACACCCAGCTGATCTTCCCGGCCAGGGGCTCGGCCTCGTCCACACCGACGATGGTGATGGTGAAGGCCTCGCCCCGGCTGTCGCAATAATGAACGGTCGCGCCGAAGAACACCTGGTCGCGGTTGGGCTGCCGGGCCGGATCCACGACCTCGGCGGATTCCAGGCGGCGCGTCAGGTAGCGGATGCGCCGGTCGATTTCCCGCAGCCGCTTCTTGCCGTACAAGTAGTCGCCGTTCTCCGAACGGTCGCCGTTGGACGCCGCCCAGGACACGACGGACACCACTTCGGGCCGCTCGACGTTCATCAGATGCATCAGTTCGTCGTTCAGCGCCCGGTAGCCGGTCACCGTCATGTAGTTCTTCGTCCCGGCGGGCAAGGCCCGGGATTCGGGCAGGTCGTCGTCCTCGTCGTGGTCCGATTCCTTGACGAAAGCCTTGTTCATGGCGTGCTCCTCAGATCCAGTCCCGCCACACCGGCGTCAGATCGTCCGGCAGCGGCGGCACCCGACCCAGTTCAGTGCGGGGAATGCCCGGCGCGTGGAAATCCGAACCGCGCGAGGCCTCGAAACCGTAGGCTTGCGCAACCTGGGCGTAGCGCTTGCACTGGGCGGGCGTATGGCCGCTGGAAACGACCTCCAGGCCGACGCCGCCCTGCGCCTTGAATGCCTCGAACAGCGCGTCGAACTGCTGCGGCGTGTAGCGATAGCGCCCGGGATGGGCGATCACGGCTTTGCCGCCCGCCGCGCGGATCCAGGCCACAGCCGAATCCAGGCCCGGCCAGCGCATCGGCACGAAGGCCCGCTTGCCCTCGCCCAGGTAGCGGTCGAAGGCCTGCTGCAGGGATTTGCAATGGCCCTGTTCCAGCAGGTGGCGGGCGAAATGCACGCGGCCGATCAGGTCCGGGTTGTCCACGTGCTGGGCCTGAACATCGATCCGGAACAGCCCGACCTGAAGGCGGGCCTGGGCGGCATCCGCCGTGACCGCTTCGAGCGGGCCGGCGAGATCGCCGAACGGCTGCGGGACTGCGGCATCGACGGCGCCTAC
>CBFGXR010000486.1:0-1741 GCA_965652675.1 uncultured Castellaniella sp. | reverse complement strand
GCTGAATTCCAGGGCGCTGGGACCTTTCAGCACCTCGACCGATTCGACGCCGAAGATCTCGGGTTTCCAGACGAAGAATCCGTTCGGGGTCGTCGGCGTGCCGTCCAGCGAGGTGGAGGCGTCGAAGCCGCGGATCTTGAACCATTCGACCTTGTTGTCCGCGCCGAAGGGTTCGCTGAGGATGCCCGCCTGGTATTGCAGGGCCTCATCCAGTTTGCGCGCGCCCTGATTCTCGATGTCCTTGGCGCTGATCACGCTGCTGGAATTGGGGGCGTAGAAGTCCAGGCTCTGCAGGTCGCCGACGGAGCCGGTCACGGTCACGGCGCCGAGTTCCTTGACGGCCTGGCCGTTGCCGGCATTGGCCGCCTGATCGGCGGCATCGGCCGTCGTGCCGGCGGTGCCCGCGTTCGTCGAGGTGTTCTGCGCGTGGCCGGGCGCCGAGGCCAGCGCGAGGCACCCGGTCGCGGCGAGCGCCGCCCAGGTCTTGGATGAATGGATGGATTTCCGCATGTCTTTCCTGGTCGGTGGACGATGAAGGGAGCGGAAAGGGTGGGAAAGCCCCTGCGGGTTTTCTGGACCCGCCGGAGGCTTCGCGCGAATTTCCCCTCTCTGGATCAGGCGTGCCTTGTAGCCCCGTCCTGAATGAGAGACAAATTCTAAACAATAATAATTATCAGTTCAAATATTAAGTAAATTGTCAGATCGGCGGGCCTGGCGGCGATGCGCATGTGCTTCGAGATGACGGTGCGTCATCTCAGCCGTCATCCGGCCGCTTGCGCGGTCGCCCGCCTTTGCGGCCGTTGGCGCGGGCAGCGCGGGTCTTGGCTTCGGAGCGAGCCCGTCCGCCGGCCTGGCCCAGCAGGCTCGCCATCCAGCGGCGTGTACCGAACAGCCCCTGGATCAGGGCGGGCACATATAAATCCACGTCCAGGTCCGGCCAGTGCAGCCCGGTTCTTTCTGGGCTGATGTCGATCCTGGCCAGGGAAGCCGGCGGCGCGTCCGCCAGCCCTTGCAGCAGATGGACCGGGATGGCCAGCTCGAGGCCGTGGCGCAACGTGATGACGATCCGCCGCGAGGCGGCATCGTAACGCGCGGCGTCGGCGTAGCCGGTGTCCGGGATGGGGTCATCGTCCGGGGGCGACGTGGGGAAGATGTCAGAGATCGTCATGGATCATGCTCCAGTGCAGGCATAGCAGATGGGCGTGCGCTTCCAGCCGCTTGCGAATCCGGGATAGCGTGTGGTGCGCCAACCCGGCGATCCGGGCGGGCTCCGGTGGGCCATGCGGGCAGTTGAGCCAGAACACGGCCTCGGCGTCGTGGCCGATCACGTGGACGTGGGGCGGGCGGTGATCGTTGGGGTAGATCACGACACGCCAGCCGTCGAATCGCAGGATAGTAGCCATAGTATATATAAACCCAAGCGGTTTGGATAGTAGCGAACATGCCAAACCACCAGCATGCCTGTGGGCAGGCCGGGTGGAGAGTCTATGGCGCGTGTTTGGTCCGCTGGGGATATTCCGGGGGAGGCTTAGGTCCGGCCGCCTATGCAGCCCCACCCAATCGCTGCAACAAGCCTCTCAGCTTCTGCACCCGGCCCGGCACGTCCACGATGCCGCCGAAGGCGATCTTCAGGCGGTCGGGGCCGTTCAGGCGGACCTGGCGGTCCTGCTGCACCAGTTCGATGATGCGGATCGGGTCCACGTTGGGCTGGGCGGAGAATTGGATTGAGGCCTGGGTTTCG
>CBFGXR010000485.1:0-1753 GCA_965652675.1 uncultured Castellaniella sp. | reverse complement strand
GCAATTGAGTCAAAATAACCCCAGTCCGATGCATTGAAAGCAAAGGACTGGGGTAAATAATTACTTAAGGAGCAGCGGCGGCGCCGGGGCAGTTGTTGGCGCCAGCTGAGTTGTACTGGCCGGCGGCAGGTCCAGCGGCGTTAGCGCAGTCGTGGACTTCATTGGCCGCGTTACCGATGGCCTGTTCAACGTTGGCACCGAGTGCGAGCGCAGCGGCGCCGACGCCGACGCCAACAACGGCGATGATCAGCGCGTATTCGGCGGCCGACCCGGTGTCGCCCGAGGTCGCGCCGAGGATGTTCAGCGTTGCGCCGCGCTTGCCCAGCACGTATTCGAAAACCTGGCCGAGGAACTGCATGGCCATGTCCTTGAAGGCCAGCGTCGGCCCTTCGGACAGGCCCAGCAGCGACAGGTCCGGGCGCAGCGGCTTGAGCGGCGCGATGCGCGGAAACACGTCGGGCGCGTAGGCCGCGCGCGTCATGCGGGACAGATCGTCGGGCGCGATGTCGTCGATGAACAGGCCCAGCACGCGGGCCGCCAGGTCGGCGTAGTCCAGCCCGCGCCAGGATTCCAGGGTGGCCGCGTCCAGCTTCGGCAGGGTTTCGGGCAGCGTCAGGCCGCCGTCGGGCGCCAGGCCTTCGAGCAGGATGTCGCAGAAAGGCTGGGAGGCCATGCCGCCCCGGGTGGACAGGTATTTCACGTGATGTTCTCCACGCGCAGGCGGGTCACGTCCGAACGCACGAAAGGCAGGCCCTGGATCGTGCGCAGGGCCTGGTCCACGTCGCCCTCGCGCGCTTCGTGGGTGAGGAAGATGATGTCGGCCTGATGCTCGCCATGGGGCTGCTGGAACATCGAGCCCACGGAAATGCCGGCGTCCGACAGCACGCGCGCCAGGTCGGCCAGCACGCCGGGCCGGTCGTCGACGCGCAGGCGCAGGTAGAAGCTGGTGCGCACGTCCGCCATGGGCAGCACGGGGATGTCGGCCATGGCGTCGGGCTGGAAGGCCAGGTGCGGCACCCGGTGTTCCGGATCGGCCATCTGCAGGCGGGTCACGTCGACCAGGTCGGCCACCACGGCCGAGGCCGTGGGCAGGGCGCCCGCGCCCTGGCCGTAGTACAGCGAGGGGCCGACCGCGTCGCCGCGCACCAGCACGGCGTTCATGGCGCCTTCCACGTTGGCCAGCAGGCAGTGGTCGGGCACCAGAGCGGGATGGACCCGCAGTTCGATGCCTTCCGGACGGCGGCGGGTGATGCCCAGCAGCTTGATGCGATAGCCCAGGCGTTCCGCGTGGACGATGTCCTCGGAGGACAGGCGGGAAATGCCTTCGACGTAGGCCTTGTCGAACTGCACCGGGATGCCGAAGGCCAGCGAGGCCAGCAGCGTCAGTTTGTGGGCCGCGTCCACGCCCTCGATGTCGAAGGTGGGGTCGGCCTCGGCGTAGCCCAGGCGCTGGGCCTCGGCGAGCACGGTCTCGAAGGGCAGGCCGCGCAGGCGCATTTCCGACAGGATGAAATTGGTCGTGCCGTTGATGATGCCGGCCAGCCACTGGATGCGGTTGGCCGTCAGGCCTTCGCGGATCGCCTTGATGATGGGGATGCCGCCGGCCACGGCGGCCTCGAAGGCGACCATCACGCCACGTTCCTGGGCGGCGGCGAAGATTTCGTTGCCGTGCATGGCCAGCAGGGCCTTGTTGGCCGTGACCACGTGCTTGCCCCGGGCGATGGCCTCGCGGATGCAGTCGCGGGCCACCGTG
>CBFGXR010000484.1:0-1755 GCA_965652675.1 uncultured Castellaniella sp. | reverse complement strand
GTAGCGGCCGCGTTGCGGACGTTCATGCCGGAACACCGGCCCCATCGCATCCGCCCAGCAGTTCGATCAGGCCGTCGTAGCGGCCGCCGCCGCAGACCGTGCCCTGGGCGCCCAGGCGATCCGTGACCCACTCGAAGACGGTCAGATTGTAATAGTCCAGCCCCCGCACCAGGCGCGGGTTCAGCGTATAGGCGATGCCGGCGTCGTCCAGCCGGTCGCACAGGCCCTGGTAATGCGCCAGGGATTCGGCGCCCAGGAAGTCGAACAGGCGCGGCGCGGCGTTGGCCATGTCCTGCATGGCGGGATTCTTGGTGTCCAGCACGCGCAGCGGATTGCTGTGCATGCGGCGGCGGGCTTCCTCGTCGAGCACGTCGACGTGCTTTTCCAGGTGCGCGACCAGGGCCGCGCGGTGCGCGGCGCGTTCGGCCGCCTGCCCCAGGGAATTGAGTTCCAGGCGGATGTCCTTCAGGCCCAGCAGGCGCCACAGGCGCGCCAGCATCAGGATCAGTTCGGCGTCCACGTCGGGCCCGGGAAAGCCCAGGGCCTCGACGTCGATCTGGTGGAACTGGCGGTAGCGGCCGCGTTGCGGACGTTCATGCCGGAACACCGGCCCCATCGCATACACGCGGCGCGGCCGGTCGTAGAGAAAGTTGTGTTCGATGGCCGAGCGCACGATGCCGGCGGTGAATTCGGGCCGCATCGTCAGGCGTTCGTCGTTCAGGGGGTCGACGAAGGAATACATTTCCTTTTCGACGATGTCGGTGACTTCGCCGATGCCGCGCGCGAACAGGCGGGTGTGTTCCAGCACCGGCGTGCGCAGGTTCTGGTAACCGTAGCCGGCCAGCCAGTCGCGCACGAGGGCTTCGAGCCGTTCCCAGCGCGCCGTTTCCGGCGGCAGGGCGTCTTTCATGCCGGTCAGGCCGGCGACTTTCTTGAATTCGGACATGGATTCAGTCAATGGAGCGCGCCACGACGCCCGGCCGGCGCGCGGGCTCGGCGCCCTGCTCCCGTCCGTAGCGCCGGGCCACGTAGTTTTCGACGATGGCCTGGAATTCCTGGGCGATCTGGTCGCCCTTGAGCGTCACGGTGCGCTCGCCGTCGACGTACACCGGGGCGGACGGGACTTCGCCCGTGCCCGGCAGGCTGATGCCGATGTCGGCGTGGCGGCTTTCGCCGGGGCCGTTGACGACGCAGCCCATGACGGCCACGTGCATGTTCTCGACGCCCGGATATTGCGTCTTCCAGACCGGCATCTGGGCACGCAGGAAGGCCTGGATGCTAGCGGCCAGTTCCTGGAACACCGTGCTGCTGGTGCGCCCGCAACCCGGGCAGGCCACCACCATCGGCGTGAAGGCCCGCAGACCCATGGTCTGCAGGATTTCCTGGGCGACGACGACTTCGCGGCTGCGGTCGCCGCCGGGTTCGGGGGTGAGCGAGATGCGGATCGTGTCGCCGATGCCTTCCTGGAGCAGCACCGCCAGGGCCGCCGTGGAGGCGACGATGCCCTTGGAGCCCATGCCGGCCTCGGTCAGGCCCAGGTGCAGCGGATAGTCGCAGCGGCGCGACAGGTCGCGGTAGACGGCGATCAGGTCCTGGACGTGGCTGACCTTGCAGGACAGCACGATGGCGTCGCCGCGCAGGCCCAGTTCCTGGGCGCGTTCGGCGTTGCTGATGGCCGAGACCACCAGGGCCTCGCGCATCACGGCATTGGCCGACCAGGGCACGGACCGGGCGGCATTTTCGTCCATCATCCGC
>CBFGXR010000483.1:0-1756 GCA_965652675.1 uncultured Castellaniella sp. | reverse complement strand
ACCGCCCGCCTACGTCAAGCTGGTGCAGAGGATGGTGGCCGCGCTGCCCCTGGGCGCGGGCGGGCAGCAGGTGGCGGTGTTCCGCCTGAAGCACGCCTCGGTCAACGACCGCACCGTCAGCTACCGCACGCAGAGCGTGGTCACGCCCGGCCTGGCGACGGTGCTGCGCAACCTGATCCTGGGTTCGGGTTCGGGGGCCAACAACGAGACGCTGTCGGCGGTGGCGGCGCCGCTGCGCGAGAATCCGCCGGCGTTCGCCGGCCCGGACGCGGGCGGCGCGCCGGACGGGGGAGCCGCGGGCGCGTCGAGCGCGGGCGGATCGGCGGCGCCCAAGCGGCATGCCGGCGCGGGCTTGCGGTTCCGCGAGCCGACGGTGCAGGCGGATCCCCGCCTGAACGCCATCATCGTGCAGGACATCCCCGACCGCATCCCCATCTACCGGCAGCTCATCGAACAGCTCGACGTGCCGAGCACCCTGATCGAAATCGAGGCGATGATCGTCGACGTGAATTCCGACAACGTCAGCGAACTGGGCGTGACCTGGGGCGCCCAGGCGGGCATGACCACCTTCGGCTACAGCGATTTCGGTCTCAGCCCCAGCAACGGGCTGCCGCTGGATGCCGGGGCTTCGCTGGCGCCGGGCACGCTGGGACTGTCCATCAGCAATGTGCTGGCGGCCCGCCTGCACGCGCTGGAGACCAAGGGGGCGGCCAACATCCTGTCGCAGCCGTCGATCCTGACGGCCGACAACATGGGCGCCCTGATCGATCTGTCGGACACGTTCTACATCCAGACCACGGGCGAGCGCGTGGCCACCGTCACGCCCGTCACGGTGGGCACGTCGCTGCGCGTGACGCCGCGCTACATCGAGGGCAGCGGCGACCGGCGCCGGGTCGAACTCACCGTGGACATCGAGGACGGGCGCATCCAGGACGAACGCAAGATCGGTTCGCTGCCGACGGTGCGCAAGAGCAGCATCAGCACGCTGGCCATCGTGGGCGACGGCCAGACCCTGCTGGTCGGCGGCTACAACAGCAGCCAGGACAGCCAGCAGGTCGACAAGGTCCCCGGCCTGGGCGACATTCCTCTGCTGGGCGCGCTGTTCTCCAGCAAGAGCAAGACCGTGCAGCGGCGCGAGCGGCTGTTCCTGCTGCGGCCGCGCGTCGTGTCGATCCGGGGCAATCCCGTGGCCCCGCCGCGCCTGCAGTCGGCGGCCACCGGCCCGGCCCTGAACGCCACCTGGCCGGACGACGGCAAGCCCATGAGCGCGGGCGAATACCTCGACCTGATCCAGGGGCAGCAGACGCGGGTGCGCTTCGACGCCGTGCGCGAGGCCGCGGTGAGCGGCCCGGTGCGGGTCGGGCCGTCCTTCGTCGAATCGCGGGCGCTGGGCGACGCCGACGTGCCGCGCGGGGGCGCCGCCGCCGTGGCCGGGGGACCGGCCGTGCATGTGGAGCTGCACCCGGTCGAGCAGTAAACGGCGGGGAAAGGGAACGCCGGGCGCCGTGGCGTTACTGAAGCGGGTAGGGCGCGACGAGACCGTCGCGCCCGCCGAACCGCGAGGACACCCATGGACGCATCCAGCCTGATTTCACTGTTCGGCCAGGAGGCCGGCGTCGCCCTGGCGCTGAACGAGGCCGGTACGGCATCCCTGGCCTTCGAGTCGGGACCGGTGCTGCATCTGGAACACGATCCGCAGGCCGACGCGCTGCACTGCTACGTGGTGCTGGGGCAGGCGCCGGCCGACCCCATGCGG
>CBFGXR010000482.1:0-1757 GCA_965652675.1 uncultured Castellaniella sp. | reverse complement strand
GTCCCAGCGCCTCGCGCACCGGGGCCAGCGCCATGTGCGCTTCCCAGGCGGCCTCGTCCCGATACCACTCGCACAGCAGGAACGCGTCGGGCCGGTCCGCCCGGCGCTGCACGGCGTAGCAGGCGATTCCGGGCTCGGCCCGCGCCGCCGCGGCCAGCGAGCGCAGGGTCGACTCCAGTTCTTCCAGGGGCTCCGGGCGCCCGCGCAATTCCACCATCAGAACGTACATGGGATGCTTCCTTCATCGAAACGGGATGGAGCGCACAGCATGCCAGCCGGCTCCAGGCGGGTATTGTAGAAATGCGTCCTGGCCCGCGCCGACGCCAGCCAGGCGCCCGGCGCGACGCCGACCCGGCACCCGAAGTCCCGGACGAAATGCGCCTGGTCCCAATAGCCGCCGTCCAGCGCCGCATCGACGACGCGCGCCCGCCGGTCCAGCATCAGACGGCGCATCGTGCGCTGGAATCTCGCCAACCGTGCGAACTCCGCCGGCGGCTGGCCCGTCAGAGCCCGCCAGCGCCGTTCCAACTGCCTGCGCCCCAGGCCCAGCCCGGCCGCCAGGCCATCGACTCGCAACCGCCCGCCTACGCGGTACGCCAGGGCCATGCCCGCCTCGACCCAGGGGTCCACGGCTTCGGGACGCAGGCGGGCCAGCAGGAAATCCTGGAACAGTCCGGCGCGCTCGATCCTGTCCTCCGCGTCCGACAGGCGGCTCTGCAGGCGTCGCCCCTCGGGCCCCCCAGATCTGGACGAACGACAGCGGCGCGTCCCGCAGCGCGGCCTCCGGCATCGGCACGAACCGGGACACCGCGCCGGCCTTGAAGCGGACCGCGACGAAGCCGATGCCGGACTGGGGCGCCAGGTCCGCGACCGCGCGGCGCAGGCAGAACAGGTGGCCGGCCTCCAGGGGGGCCGCCGGATCGCCCTCGAGGCGCAGGCGGAAGGGATCGCCGTAATGGAAGTACAGTTCGGCGCCGGTGCCCGGCAGCAGGGCCGGCAAGGCGACGGTCTCGCCCGGCGCCGTTTCCCAGCCCCACAGGCGATCGATGAAGGAACGCAGCGCCGGCACCGGCGCTTGCTGGAATGTGATCATCGGGGTGGCACCAATGAAAAAGCCCTTGATTCCGGATGGAATCAAGGGCTCGAGTCCTGGCGGACAAGGGGGGATTCGAACCCCCGATACGCTATTCACGTATACACGCTTTCCAGGCGTGCGCCTTCAACCACTCGGCCACCTGTCCTGCACGTCCGCACGCCATGGCGGCAGACGAAGTCCGCTATTCTAACAGAAGAATTCATGATCCGTCAGCGCCCGGATCCCCGGACCATGCGCGGCGGCAGGCCGCGCGCGACGGACCGCGATCTCAGGCGGCCCCGGCTCCGCCGGACACGGCCGTCCCCATGCCGCCCACCATGCGCTCGACGTAGCGGGCGATCAGGTCGATCTCCAGGTTGACGCGGTGGCCGGCCTTCAGGGCATGCAGGGCGGTGTTCTCCACCGTATGGGGAATGAGGTTGATGCTCAGCTCGGTGCCTTGCGCCGAGTCCGCGATGGTGTTGACGGTGAGGCTCACGCCGTTGACGGTGATCGAGCCCTTGTAGGCGAGGTACTTGCCCAGCGCCGGCGGCGCCAGGACGCGCAGGTCCCAGCTTTCGCCCACGGGCTCCATCCGGGTGACGGTGCCGACGCCGTCGACGTGGCCCGAGACCAGGTGGCCGCCCAGGCGGTCCTGCGGGCGCAGGGCCTTCTCGAGGTT
>CBFGXR010000481.1:0-1763 GCA_965652675.1 uncultured Castellaniella sp. | reverse complement strand
GATGGACGGATTCGACACGACGGAAGGCGTCATCCTGATCGCGGCCACCAACCGGCCCGACGTGCTGGATCCGGCGCTGCTGCGTCCGGGCCGCTTCGACCGCCAGGTGGTGGTGCCGCTGCCCGACATCCGCGGCCGCGAGCAGATCCTGAAAGTCCACATGCGCAAGGTTCCCATCGCCCAGAACGTCGATCCGAGCGTGCTGGCGCGCGGCACGCCGGGCTTTTCCGGCGCCGACCTGGCCAACCTGATCAACGAGGCCGCGCTGTTCGCCGCGCGCCGCAACGGCCGCACGGTCGACATGTCCGACCTGGAAAAGGCCAAGGACAAGATCATCATGGGCGCGGAACGCCGCTCCATGATCATGCCGGAAGAAGAACGCCGCAACACGGCCTACCATGAATCCGGCCATGCGCTGGTGGCGCGCCTGCTGCCCAAGACCGATCCGGTGCACAAGGTCACCATCATCCCGCGCGGCCGCGCGCTGGGGGTGACGATGCAGTTGCCGGAAGGCGACCGCTACAGCATGGACAAGGAACGCCTGCTGAACACCATCGCGGTGCTGTTCGGCGGCCGCATCGCCGAAGAAGTCTTCATGGGCCAGATGACGACCGGCGCGTCCAACGACTTCGAACGCGCCACCGCCATCGCCCGCGACATCGTCACGCGCTACGGCATGACCGATTCCCTGGGCCCCGTGGTGTATGCCGAAAACGAGGGCGAAGTCTTCCTGGGCCGCAGCGTGACCAAGACCACGCACGTGTCCGAAGCCACCATGCAGAAGGTCGATTCCGAGATCCGCAGCATCATCGACGAGCAGTACACCGTGGCGCGCAATCTGATCGAGTCCAACCAGGACAAGATGCACGCCATGGCCAAGGCCCTGCTCGAATGGGAAACCATCGACGCCGAACAGATCGAAGACATCATGTCCGGCCGTCCGCCGCGCGCGCCGCAGCCGCCATCCTCGGGGGGCGGCGATACGCCGCAGGCCCCGTCGGGCGGCCAGCCGGCCGCCAGCAACGACAAGGGTCCCGCCGCGACGCCGGTCTGACCCGACCGCGACCTCTCCTATGCCTGACCATCTTCAGTGCGGGCGTTTCCGCTTGTCCCTGGAACGCCCGCTGGTCATGGGGATCGTGAACGTCACGCCGGATTCGTTTTCCGACGGCAACGCCCATTTCCAGGCCGACCAGGCCGTCGCGCATGCGCGCCTTCTGATCGAGGAAGGCGCCGATCTGCTCGACATCGGCGGCGAATCCACCCGTCCCGGCGCCCAGGCGGTCCCCGCCGGCGAGGAACTGCGCCGCGTCCTGCCCGTCATCGAAGCCCTGCGCGACTGCGGCGTGCCGCTGTCGGTGGACACCTGCAAGCCCTCCGTGATGCGGGCCGTCCTCGAGGCGGGCGCCGACATGATCAACGACATCGCCGGCTTTTCGGCGCCGGGGGCGGTCGAGGCCGTGGCCGACGCCGATTGCGCGCTGTGCCTGATGCACATGCGCGGCGAACCGCGCACCATGCAGGATGCGCCGGCCTACCGGGACGTGGTCGAGGAAGTCCGCGATTAGCTGGACCAGGGCGCGCGGCGCCTGCGCCAGGCGGGCGTCGCGGCCGACCGCATCGTGCTCGATCCCGGATTTGGATTCGGCAAGACCGCGGCGCACAATTACACCCTGCTGAAGGAGTTGCCGCGGGTGGTCGGGCGGGATTACCCCAGCCTGCTGGGCCTGTCGCGCAAATCCATGATCGGCGCCGTCACGGGA
>CBFGXR010000480.1:0-1783 GCA_965652675.1 uncultured Castellaniella sp. | reverse complement strand
CAGCACCTTGCGCAGCTGCGCGGAAGCGAGGTCGGCGGCCACGCGCAGCTCGCCCTCCTTCCAGAACAGCGCGAGCCTGGCCGTGGCGGCCTGCGGCAACTCCAGCGGCTGGTCGCCCTGCGGCCCAAGCTCCAGCCGCTCCTGCAGCGCGCGTATGCGGTCGAGCAGCTCCGGGTCGTGTTCGGCCTCGGGACGTCCGGCCGGGGCGTCGGGGGGCGGCGGCATGCGGGGGATTGTCCCGGCTGCCGCGTTAGCGTGATGTGCCTGTGCCTGTGCCTAGGCTTGGGCTTAAGCCTGTGGGAGGGGCTTCAGCCCCGACCCCATCTCTCCGCCAGCCGGCGCCGGACCTGCCGGGTCGGGGCTGAAGCCCCTCCCACAGGAGGATCTCTCCCGGGGCGGGAAAGCCTCGGCAGCAGGAGGGACGTTATCGCCCGAGGGCAGGCGTCAGCCGGCGAGGCGCTGTTTGACGAGTTTCGAGACCAGACCCATGTCGGCCTGGCCGGCCAGCTGCGGCTTGAGCACGCCCATGAGCTTGCCCATGTCGGCCGGGCCGCTGGCGCCGGTTTCGACGATGGCGGCATCGATCGCCGCGGCGATCTCGGCCTCGCCGAGCTTGGCCGGCAGGTAGCGCTCGATCACCGCGATCTCGTCGCGCTCGACCTGGGCCAGATCCTCGCGGCCGGCATTCTCGTACTGGCTGACCGAGTCGCGGCGCTGCTTGACCATCTTGTCGAGCACGGCGACGACGGCGGCATCGTCCAGCTCGACCCGTTCATCGACCTCCTTCTGCTTGATCGCGGCGTTGACCAGCCGGATCACGCCGAGGGTCTGCTTGTCGCCGGCCTTCATGGCGGCCTTCATGTCGTCGGTGAGTCGTTGCTTGAGGGTCATGGCGGGGCTGAATGGCGTAAGGAGGGGATGGAGAACAAAATCCGGGAAACGCAAAAAGCCGGCGGCGCTCGCGGCGCGGCCGGCTTGGTGCTTGCAGCGTGGTCACTGCGGCAGCCGCGGCCGGGGAGGCCGGGCGCCGGCGTGATCAGTACAGGCGCTGACGCTTGGTCACGTCGCGGGCGGCGCGACGGGCCTGGCGCTTGACCGCGGCGGCCGCCTTGCGCTTGCGTTCCTGGGTCGGCTTCTCGTAGTACTCGCGCTTGCGGGTCTCGGCGAGTACGCCGGCCTTTTCGCAGGTGCGCTTGAAGCGACGCAGAGCAAACTCGAACGGCTCGTTTTCGCGGACTTTGACGCTGGGCATACGGTATCTCGGTTCGGGTGTGTCCGCCCGGTCCGTCCGGGCGAGCCGCGTATGATAACGGGGCGTCCTGCGCCGACGCAAGCATGAGCCTTCTCTCCCCCGGAACCCCGCCCATGAAAGTCCTCGGTATCGAAACCAGCTGCGACGAGACCGGCGTGGCCGTCTACGACACGGCCGCGGGCCTGCGCGCGCACGCGGTCTACAGCCAGATCGAACTGCACGCGCAGTACGGCGGCGTGGTGCCGGAGCTGGCCAGCCGCGACCACGTGCGCAAGCTGCTGCCGCTGATCCGGCAGACCACCAGGCCGCCGGCCGGCCCGTACGCGCTGCCGAGGCTGGCCTGCCCCAGGTACAGGCCGATCGCCCAGCGTCCGAACATGAACAAGGCTGCAGTCAGCGCACCGCCGAACAGCGAGCGCCGCTTGCTGACCGGCCGGTCCGGCAGCAGCCGGTAGGTCGCCGCGAACACCAGCGTATAGATCAGGAACGACAACGTCGCCACGGCCACCGGCAGCGCGTCGGGCAGCCAGG
>CBFGXR010000479.1:0-1784 GCA_965652675.1 uncultured Castellaniella sp. | reverse complement strand
TCGAGCGCCCAGGCGGGCGCCGCCGCCGCGAGGCACGCCCCCGCCTTTTCGAACGTGCTGTCGGAGCAGCGTGACGGCGTCGCCGCCCGGGCGGCCGAATGCCGCCGGACCGAAAACGCCGGCGGCCGCGCGAACCCGGATGCGGCCGAACGCCCCGAACCCCTCGGACATGACGAAACCCTGTCGCTGATCCTCGACAGCGCCGCCCTGCCCCTGATGCAGGCCGCCGAAATCCGCCCGGACCGCGCCGGCGCCACCACCGACGCCGATGCCGGCGCCACCGTCAGGACCGCCGCCGATCCGCGTGCGGCGCGCCTCCCGATCGATGTCCCGAGCCAAGCACCGGCCACCGCCCGCGACGACGCTCCGGTCCTGGACACGCAGGCGGCCGGGGCCGACCCGAACGGCCGCAACCGGACGCCCGGCCTCGACGTGGCGTCCGCCACCGCGCCCGCCACCACCCGCACGCCCCTGCAGACGGACACGGCGGCGCCCGCCAATCCGCGGGAATCCAGCCGCGCCCGGCTCGCCGCCACGCAATCACAGTCCCAGACGACCGGCCAGGCGCCGCTGGCGCAAGCCGCCGCCGGTTCCCGGGCCGCCGACCCATCCACCCAGGATCGGCCCGCCGCCGGCCTGGCGACGCTCCAGGCCGCGACGCCCGATGCCGCCCTGGCCTCGGCCGCCGCGCCCACCGGCGCCAGCCTGCTGCCGGCCGCCGCGCCGACGACAGCCGCGGCGCCCGTCACCGTGCCCACGCCGCTGTCCAATCCGCAGTGGCCCCAGGACTTCAGCCGGCAGATCCTGCACCTGACGCAGAACCTCGCCGGCGCGGGCAACACCGTGCAGATGCACGTCAATCCCCCGGAACTCGGACCGATCCACATCACCCTGCACGTGGGCGACTCCATCGCCCAGGCATCCTTCGTCTCGCCGCACGCCAGCGTGCGGCAGGCCCTGGAAAACGCGCTCCCCCACCTGGAACAGCAGCTGGCCCAAGCCGGCCTGTCGCTGGGCCAGGCGGACGTCGGCGACCAGCAGCCCGGCCAGCAGGCCCAGGGCCAGGCGCCCTCGACCCGCAACGGCGACTCCACCTTCAGCCTGGACGGCCAGACCGCGGACGCGACGGCCCAGCCGGCCGCGCCCATGGCCCCCAGGACCGTTTCCCGTCCGGACGCGCTGGTGGATACCTTTGCGTGAACACTTTCGCTTTCCTGGGCAGGACCCGCATTACAATGCTTCATTTTGCCCTTCAGTCATCGTGACGCATTAACCCGGAACCATGCTCAGGCTACTCAAATTCATTCTCCTGCTCATCATCGTCATCGGCGCCTCGGTCGGCGCCACGATGTGGTTCACGAGTCGCGACAGCGCGCCCGGCGCGCCGGCGGCCGCCTCGACCAGCGAACAAGCGGCCCAGGCACCGGCCGCGCCGCCGGTGGTCCCCGCGCCGATCTTCGCCGAACTCGACCCTTTCACGGTCACGCTGTACGGTGAAACCCGCAACCGGATCCTCTACACCGCGATCACCCTGCGTCTGGGCGACGACGCCTCGCGCAAGCAGATCACGGACTATATGCCCGAAGTCCGGGACCGCATCCTCAAGGTCCTGTCGGCGCAGCAGCTGCCCCTCATCCAGACGCCGGAAGGCCGTCAGGCGCTGGTCGACGCCCTGAAAGCCGCCCTGGCGCGCCCGTTCGCCACGCAACTGCCCGGTCCGCAAGTCGCCGACGTGCTCTTCACCGCCTTCGGTGCAGGAGTCTGGAAGTCGGCCGGGAACAGGC
>CBFGXR010000478.1:0-1811 GCA_965652675.1 uncultured Castellaniella sp. | reverse complement strand
AGCACCCATTGATCGCCATCGGCGACCGGGACGGCGTAGCCCAGTTCGCGCAGCGCCGTGAGCATGTCGTGCAGGGCGTCGGGATGGACCCGCAGGTGTTTTTCCAGGTAGCCCAGGCTGCGCCCCGGGGGCTGCGTGCCGCGCGCGCGCCACAGGATGCGCAGGATTTCCAGCGCGTCGACGGCCTGGGCGCCGACCTGGCGCCGCAGCGCCCAGCGGTGCAGCCGCAGCGCCGGCAGCAGCGAGGCCACCGTGGCGCCCATCAGCACCACCAGCCAGGACAGGTAGATCCACAGCAGGAAGATCGGCAGGGTGGCGAAGGCCCCGTAGATCACGGTGTAGGAGGGAAAGCGCGTCAGGTAGGCGGTGAAGCCGGCCTTCATGACGGCCAGCACCACGGTCGTGCCCAGGCCGCCCAGCGCGGCGTCGCGCCACAGCACGCGGCAATTGGGCACGAACATGAACAGGGCGGTGAAGCCCAGCACCGACATCAGCAGGGGCACCAGGTTGAGCAGCAGGCCGACGCCTTCGGGCAGGTCGCCGATGTAGCCCAGGGATTCCCGCGCCAGCACCGAACTGGCCCACAGGCTGGCGCCCATCAGGATCGGCCCCAGGGAAATGATCGCCCAGTACACCAGCAGCCGCTGGCGCATGGGGCGCTGGCGGGCGACATTCCAGATTTCGTTGAAGGCCTCGTCGATCGTCATGATCAGCAGGATCGAGGTCACGACCAGGAAGGCGCCGCCCACCGCCGTCAGGCCGGACGCCTGCGCCGCGAACTGGTTCAGGTAGCGCATGATGGTGTCCGACACCGAGGGGGGCAGCAGGCTGTCGCCAAGGAAGGTTTCCAGGGCCTTGTGGAATTCCGCGAACAGCGGGAAGGCGGTGAACAGCGCCAGCACCACGGCCAGCATCGGCACGATCGCCAGCACCGTGGTGAAGGTCAGGCTGGAGGCCACCCGGGTCAGCTTGCGGTGGCCGGCGAAATCCAGCGTGAAGCGCAGGATGTCCAGCGCGCGGTTGCGGCGTTCGGCCAGGGACGGGGCGGAGGGCTGCGGTGTCGTCGTCATGGGGCGGGCACGGGGTTTCGAGTCATAATACCAGCATGGAAAGCGTGGAAATCAAATTGAGCCCGGGCCTGCACGGCCTGGCGTGCGTCTGCCTGTTCGGCCTGATCGTCCTGTGCGTGGGCTGGGAACTGTGGTGGGCGCCTCTGCGGCCCGGCGGCACGCTGTTGGCCCTGAAGGCCGTGCCCCTGCTGTTCGCCGTGAGCGGCGTGCTGCGGCGCCGGCTCTACACCCTGCAATGGGTGTCGATGCTCAGCCTGCTGTATCTGATGGAAGGCGCGGTGCGCGCCTGGTCCGATGTCTCGCCGGTCTCGGCGGCGCTGGCCGGCCTGGAAATCCTTCTGTCGCTGGGACTGTACCTGGGCGCCATCCTGTACGTGCGTCCCGCCAAGCGGGCGGCGCGCCATGGCTGAATCGTCGTCCCTGGCCGGGCTGCGCGCGGGCTGTTCGTTCGCGGCGCTGCCGGCCGGCTTTTACTCCCGGGTGGATCCCCGGCCGCTGCGGACCCCGCGCCTGCTGCACGCCAATCCCGACGCGGCGGCCCTGATCGGCCTGGACGCCGACGCCCTGCGTTCGCCTGAATTCTTGGCCCTGTGCGCCGGCGCCGGCCGGCTGGCCGGCATCGCGCCGCTGGCCACGGCCTACAGCGGCCACCAGTTCGGCGTCTGGGCCGGGCAGCTGGGCGACGGCCGCGCGCATCTGCTGGGTGATGTCCAGGCGCCCGGCGGCCTCTGGGAAATCCAG
>CBFGXR010000477.1:0-1814 GCA_965652675.1 uncultured Castellaniella sp. | reverse complement strand
AGCACGTCGGCGGCCTGGGCGGCCTGTTGCGCAAGCGGATCGGGCCGATAGATAATCAGCGTTTTGCCGAGATGGTGCACTGCGGCGCAGGACAGCGTTTCGCAGATTTCCGCCAGCATCGCGTCGCGTTCGTCGCGTTCGGCGCCGGCGACACGGATCTTGATCAGTTCATGGGCCGCCAGCGTGCGGTCGATTTCTTCCAGCACGGCGGCGGTCAGGCCGCGGTCGCCGATCAGGACGACGGGATGCAGAGGATGAGCGGCGGCGCGCAGGGCGCTGCGCTGCTGAGAGGTCAGTTCGAGTTTCGGCATAATGGAATTGTACGAGAATGGCCAAGAAAAAATTCTCCAAAGCCTGGGTCCAGCGGCATATTCACGACCCTTACGTCAAAATGGCGCAACAGAAGGGCTACCGCGCCCGCGCCGCCTTCAAGCTGACCGAGATCCTGGACGCGGAAAAGCTGCTGCGGCGCGGCGATGTGGTCGTGGACCTGGGCTCGGCCCCGGGCAGCTGGTCGCAGATCGCGCGCGAACGCCTGCTGGCGCCGGGCGGCGTGATCGACGGCCGCGTGCTGGCGCTGGACCTGCTGCCCATGGAACCCATCGCCGGGGTGGAATTCATCCAGGGCGACTTCCGCGAGGACGACGTCCTGGCCCAATTGCACGAACGCCTGGAAGGCCGGGCCGTGGACCTTGTAATTTCCGACATGGCCCCCAATCTGTCCGGTGTGGCCTCGGCGGATTCCGCCCGCATCGCCCACGTCTGCGAACTGGCGCTGGAATTCGCCAGCGGCCACCTGAAGCCGGACGGCGCCCTGATCGTCAAGGCCTTTCACGGCAGCGGGTTTTCGCAGATCGTGCAGATGTTCAAGCGGCATTTCGTCCGGGTGGTCGAACGCAAGCCCAAGGCGTCCCGGGACGAATCTTCCGAGACCTTCCTGGTCGGCCGGGGATTGAAAAATGGCCCCCACGCTGCGCCTTAGGCTTGCTTCCACCGCGCGGCTTGCAAGCCGCTTGGATTCGCCAGGCGCGGAACAGTCCGCTGGGACTGTCCCGCGTCCGGGCTCATCCCCCCAAGGGGGCGCTTTTCATCTTGGGGCGGCCCTGCGATGAAAAAACCCTCTGCGGAGCCGGCGCAGGCCGATGACGCGGATCCTGCGTCCGCATAGCGGATTCAGGTAGAATGAAGCATTGACGTATCTGTCAGCTTGTTGTAATTGCGCGTCGCCGGATGCGGCGCGCGGACGGCGGGCCGGCAGCGGTATACACCCAGGAGGTTGGCTTTGAACAACTCGTTTTCCAAGGTTGCGGTCTGGCTGGTGATCGCGCTCGTGCTCTTCACGGTGTTCAAGCAGTTCGACGGACGCCCGGCCACGAGCGGGGATTCGGTCAGCTACACGCAATTCATGAACGACGCGCGTGCCGGCCGCATCAACAAGGTCGACATCCAGGGCGACACGATCTACGTGTCCCCGGAATCCGGCCGTTCCTACAGCCTGACCTCGCCGGGCGACCTGTGGATGGTGCCCGAACTGGTCAAGAACGGCGTCCAGGTCTCCGGCAAGGCCCGCGAAGAACCCTCCTTCCTGACCAGCCTGTTCATTTCCTGGTTCCCGATGCTGCTGCTGATCGGGGTCTGGATCTTCTTCATGCGCCAGATGCAGGGCGGCGGCAAGGGCGGGGCCTTCAGCTTCGGCAAGTCGCGCGCGCGCATGCTGGACGAAAACACCAACAACATCACCTTCGCGGACGTCGCCGGCTGCGACGAGGCCAAGGAAGACGTCCAGGAACTGGTTGACTTCCTGCGCGATCCCA
>CBFGXR010000476.1:0-1817 GCA_965652675.1 uncultured Castellaniella sp. | reverse complement strand
GCGACCGACAGCACCAGGGTCAGCTCGGCCTCGGACAGGGAGGCCCGGATGCTGGGCGTGCGGTCCTGGGCCACGGTCAGGCGCACCTGTTCCGGCAGCAGTTCCTGGAATTCCGGCAGCAGCGCGCGGATGGCGTCGACGGTCTCGATGATGTTGGCGTCGGCCTGGCGGCGGATGATCATCAGCACGGCGGGACGATCGTTGAAATACCCGACCTGGTTGGTGTCCTCGACCGAGTCCTCGACCCGCGCCACGTCGCTCAGCCGCACGGGGCGGCCGTCGCGCCACGCCACGATCAGGGGGGCGTAGTCGGCGGCCTTGCGCAGCTGCCCGTCGGAACGGATCTGCCACTGGGTGTCACCGCGCCGCGCCAGCCCGCCGGGGCGCAGCGAATTGACGTCCTGCAGGACCTCGCGCACGCGGTCCAGCGGGATCTCCATGGACTCCAGCGCCCTGGGATTCACCAGCACGCGCACGGCCGGCAGCGAACTGCCCCCCAGCGTCACCTGCCCCACCCCGTTGACCTGCGCCAGCTTCTGCGCCAGCACGGTGGACGCCAGATCGTAGAGCTCGCCGCGCGTGGCGGTGTCCGAGGTCAGCGCCAGCGTCATGATGGGCGAGGACGAGGAGTTCACCTTGCGGTAGGTCGGATTGTTGCGCATGCCCGAGGGCAGCATGGGGCGCGCGGCGTTGATGGCGGCCTGGACGTCGCGCGCGGCGCTGTTGATGTCGCGGTCCAGCTCGAACATCAGGTTGATGTCGGTCTGGCCCTCGCTGCTGCGCGAGCTCATGTTGTCCAGCCCGGCGATCGCGCCCAGCGACTGCTCCAGCGGCATGGCCACGCTGGACGCCATGGTCTCGGGACTGGCCCCCGGCAGCGAGGCCGAGACCGAGATCATCGGGAAATCCACCTGGGGCAGCGGCGCCACCGGCAGGAAGCGCAGCGCCAGCGCCCCGGCCAGGACCATCGCCAGGCACAGCAGGGACGTGCCCACTGGCCGGCGCAGGAACAGGGCGAAGAACCGCATGTCAGCCGCCCGCCGCCCGCCGCCGGCTCAGGCGCTCGAACAGCAGATAGATGACCGGGGTGGTGAACAGCGTCAGCACCTGGCTGCACAGCAGCCCCCCCACCATGGCCAGGCCCAGGGGCTGGCGCAGTTCCGCCCCCGACCCGGACGCCAGCATCAGCGGAATGGCGCTGAAGAAGGCCGCCAGGGTCGTCATCAGGATGGGCCGGAAGCGCAGCAGGGCGGCCTCGTGGATCGCGGCCTGCGGCCCCAGGCCGCGCTCGCGCTGGGCGTCCAGCGCGAAATCGATCATCAGAATGGCGTTCTTCTTGACGATGCCGATCAGCAGGATGATGCCGATGATGCCGATCATGTCCAGTTCGGCCCCGCCCAGCCACAGCGCCAGCAGCGCCCCGATGGCCGCCGAGGGCAGCGTGGACAGGATGGTGACCGGATGGATCAGGCTTTCGTACAGCACCCCCAGCACGATGTACATGGTCACCACGGCCGCCAGCAGCAGCCACAGCGTGCTGGACAGCGAGGCCTGGAAGGCCTGGGCCGCGCCCTGGAAGCGGGTCTCGACCGAATCCGGCACGCCCAGCGCCGCGCGCGTCGACTCGATGGCCCGCACGGCGTCGGACAGGGCGGTGCCCGGCGCCAGGCTGAACGACACGGTGGCGGCCGGAAACTGGTCCAGGCGCTGCACGGCCAGATGCGCCAGCCCGGGCCCGAAGCGCGCCACGCTGGACAGCGGCGTGACTCCGCCCGAGGCCGTCGGCACGTGCAGGTGCTCCAGCGCCGCGGGGCCGC
>CBFGXR010000475.1:0-1825 GCA_965652675.1 uncultured Castellaniella sp. | reverse complement strand
TCGGGCAGGATCAAGGGCAGCGCCGCGCCCGCCGTCAGCACGAACAGGGCGGCCCCCATGGGCAGGCCGTCCCGGCGTCCGTTGAACAGCCGCGCCCAGAGCACCGGGGCCAGCAAGGTCGCCAAGCCCAGCAGCCCCCACATCACGGAAGCGGTCATGGCCAGGCGTGTCGCGTCGGCGGTGTGATGCCGCACCCAGGCCACCATGAAGGTCATGTAGGCGATGTAGCCCAGCCCGAAAACGAAATAAGCGCCCAGCATCGGCATGCAAGACCGCCAGGGCCACCGGGCGCTGGCGCGCACGGACGAGGGTTCCGCAATGGCCACGGCGGCGCGGATCGCGGCGAGGGCGCACGGCAGGCAGACGAGCCCCATGGCGATCCATGCCGCCGGCCAGGCGTCCGCCCCTTGCCATTCGAACAGCCACGGCAATGCCGCGCCCGTCAGCAGCATGCCCAGTCCGCCGCCACTGAAGAAGATCACGATGGCGCGCGTGCCGAGCACCCCCGCCAGCACGCCCCCGCAGATGAAGGCGCCCGCCCCGCCGAATCCGGCCGCGAACCGGTGGACGCTCAGCCAGAAGAAATCATGCGTCAGTCCGCTGGCCAGCACCGACAGCGTCGTCAGCACCATGCCCCCCACGAACAGGCGCCGGTTTCCCAGCCGCGCGACGAAGTGGATGGTCAGCACGGCGCCCAGCAGATAGCCGAGCGCGTTCACGGTATTGAGCCAGCCCGCCTGCGCATAGTTCAGTTGCAGGTCCGCCCGCATCGCCGGCAGGATCAGCGCGTAACCGAAGCGCGCGAAGCCCACGGCGACCGCCGACCCGCCGGACAGCGCCCAGGCCAGGGCGGCCGGCCTCATGGCCGTCCCCCGCCGCGCCGCGCCGCGCCGGATTCGGCCGTGTCGATCAGCGTTTCGAGGGCGGCGCGGACCGCCCGCACGGGCGCGTCGTCGTAGCCGATCTGGGCGGCGGCGACGGCGCCGTCCCACAGCAGTTGGCATTGCACCGCGAACAGCCGGGGCTCGCGCCATCCCGCCTGAGCCGCGATCCGCTCGAACACCTCGATCATGCGCCGCTTGTGCCGCAGGGAGAGTTCGAAGCCGGGATGCGCCGGGTCGGCCAGTTCGACCGCCGCATTGATGAACGCGCAGCCACGGAACCCGGGATCGCCGATCACGCGATCGAGATAGTCGAAGACGGCCAGGATCCGGCCGCGCGGCGTATCGGCCGCCTGCAGGGCGGCCTGGATGTCTTCGAGACGCTGCGCCCTGCGCAGGTCGAGCACCGCGCGGATGATGTCGTTCTTGGACTTGAAGTGATGATAGAGCGTCATCCGGGCCACGCCGCTGGCTTCGATGATCTCGTTGATGCCCACATGCGTGATGCCCTTGCGATAGAACAGGTCCGACGCACAGGACAGGATGCGCGAACGGGCAATTGAAACGGTACCAGCTGGACGCGCCATGATGGCAGCTCCCGGATCGGATGATGATTAATTATACATACCAGTCGGTATAATTAATAGAGGATATCTTTCCAGCTGAGATAGTTTCATGGTCCGCATGAAGGCACTGGCCGACTGCAAGATCACGGACACCGCCGCCGAGACGTTCCTGCGTCGTGTGCTGACCTATTCGGCCACGGCGGATGTCGGTCAGCCTGCCATCAACCAGGGGGCGCTTAAAAGCGTCCAGGGTCTCTACAACGGGCATGGCATGGGCGCGGAGCTTGGAAGTTGGCACCGCCTGGGGCTTGCTGTGTTCGGCGGGCGCCTACATTCGTGTGGCATTGCCCCCACCAGAGCGCTTAGCTAAGGTGTGAA